>PMDT01000157.1 GCA_003154555.1 Spirochaetaceae bacterium | reverse complement strand
CCATGCCTTCGAAGGCGGAGCCGGTGTCCAGCGCGGCGAGGATGGTCGCGAATCTTCCCAGCGCCAGGAGACCGCCGAAGAGCACGAGATCCCCGTCGAAGGAGAGAAGCGCCGGCGCGCCGGCCCACGGCACGATTGCAAGCGCGAGGCCTGTTGCCGCGAGACCCACGGCCGGGCCCGCGCGGAAAAGCCAGCTCGTGGTGCGGCTGTAGACCGAGCCCTTGCCCAGGAGCTTCACGAGGTCGTACCAGGTCTGCAGAAGCGGCTGCCCATGCCTGCCGGCAAACGCCGCCTTGGTTCTGTTGATGATGCCCGGGAGGAGCGGGGCCAGGAGAAAGGGAATCGCAAGCTGGACAATGGCGATGCCGGAATCGTCCATGATCCTATCCAAGCCTCCAGACCAGCAGCACGAGCATCGCCGCGGCAATGGAGAGGACATAGAGCTGGAGCCTTCCATGCTGGAGCCAGCTTGCGCGCGACAGGAGTGCCCCGATGCCCTTGAAAGCAGGCCGATACACCCCCTGCGCGAAGGCGTCGGGCGTGTGCGTCCCGTACTCCGCATGCGTGGGGAATGCCGACGAGGGCGGCGTCCAGTGCGTCCGGGTGCCCAGGAGGGCGCCGAAGGTGCCCGTGAGCGGCTGCGCGAAGGAGGAGGAGGTGTACTGCATGCGCGCGTCCGGCTTCACGTAGCCGCAATCCCACGTGCCGGCCCGGCTCTGCGCCCTTCGATACTGCAGAAGCGCGCGGAGTAGCACGAGCAGCGCGATGATGAGGACAAGCACCCCGGCAGCGATCGTCACGACCCCCAGGCCGGCTGCCGCGGGCCCGAGGGCGGCGCCGACGACATCGGGTGCCATGCCCGCGGCGGCCGCGGCAAGGGGCGCGACTGCCCACACGGCGCGCGTCCCCAGGAGGCCCATCGCGACACAGCCGACGGCAAGCGCCAGCATGGCTGCCGTCATCGTGGGGCGCGCCCCTGTCGCCGCGGCCGCCGCCTGCGTGCGCGGCTCGCCGAGGAACATGATGCCGAATGCCTTCGTGAAGCAGGCGGCGGCCAGCCCGCCGATGAGGGCAAGGGCGGCCACCACGGCGCCGCAGACCACCGCCTGCGCCACCGGCCCGGCAGCGACGGCCCGATAGGCGCCGGAAAAGACAAGGAGCTCGCTTACGAAACCGTTGAGGGGAGGCAGCCCGCAGATGGCAGCGGCGCCGACCAGAAATGCAGTGCCCGTGAGCGGCATGCGCTTCAGAAGGCCGCCCAGGCGGTCCATCTCCCGGGTGCCCGCCGCGTGCGCGACGGCGCCTGCGCCGAGAAAGAGCAGGCCCTTGAAAAGAGCGTGGTTCAGCACGTGCAGGAGCGCCCCCGCGTACCCGAGCGCCGCGACCGCCGGCGCGCCGTAGGTGGTCCCAAGCAGTCCGACGCCCAGCCCGAGGCAGATGATGCCGATATTCTCCACGCTGTGGTAGGCGAGCAGCCTCTTGATGTCGTGCTGGGCAAGGGCGAAGAGGACTCCCATGACACCGGACACGCACCCGACGACCACGAGCGTCCAACCCCACCAGGCGGGGGGGAACCCGAGGAACGAGAGGACGCGCAGCAGACCGTAGATGCCGGTTTTGATCATGACACCACTCATGAGCGCGCTCACGTGCGACGGGGCGGCCGGGTGTGCCTCGGGAAGCCAGACGTGCAGCGGAACGATGCCGGCCTTCGTGCCGAATCCCACCAGCGCAAGCACGAATACCGCCGCGGCGACGGAACTGCCGATCCCGGTGAATCGGGAGAAATCGAGCGCCGCGCCGGCCCCTTGCCCGGCGAAGCCGAAGCGGCCCAACACGAGAAACATCACAAGGAGGAAGGCGGTTCCGATCTGTGTGGCGACAAGATAGGTGATGCCTGCCTGCCGCACCTCCTCCTTGTCGTGCTCGTAGCTCACGAGGAGCCACGAGGAGAGGGCCATGACCTCCCATGCCATGAGAAAGAGCACGGCATTTCGCGCGAGGACGGCCATCGCCATGCTCGCGCAAAGAAGCCCGTAGAAAAACCAATGCGCGCCGCGCCCGCGCGTGGAATTCGCCATGTACCCGGCGCCGAAAAGAGCGCACAAAGCCGAAAGCCCGTAGATGGGGAGGAGGAAAAAGCCGCTGAGCGGATCGAAGCCCACTGCAAAAGCGGAGCCGATCACCGGGTTCCACGGGACGCTGAATGCCGCGCTTTCGCCGCGCGCGAGGCTTTCAATGGTGAGTGCAAGCCCGAGGGCGCCCGCCGCGAATGCGCCGACCCAGCCGACGAGATGGGAGATGCGGGGAAGCCGCGAGGTCAGAAGCGAGATCATGCCGAAAAGGACAAGCAGCGCGATCGGCAGCAAAAGCAGGGAAATCACGCTCCCACCTTGCCTGCCATCGGCCGCGCCGAGTGATCAACGAATTGCGCGCCGGCCAGCAGCGCTGCCCGGGCCGCCTTTTCATTGACGGGTCCGCTGAACTCGGGGAGCCGCAGCCCGAACGTGAGGCGCGACAGCAGGTGAAGGTGCGCGCGCACCGTGGGGCTCACGAGCGTGAAAAGGGTATGCACCGGCTTCCCGTCGATGGCGTCGAAATCGATGGGCGATTCGAGGAAGCAGAGCGTGATCATGGGCCGCGGTATGTGCAGCACGATGGGGTTGCGCACGTGGGGGATTGCGATGCCGCCGCCGAATCCGGTGGATCCCAGCGACTCCCGGGCAAGGATCACGTCCAGGAGGAATTTCCTGTCGACCTCCTCGGGCAGGTTCATGAGCTCCACCACGGCCGCAAGGACGTCTGTCTTGGATGCCCCTGCCACCCGGTAGTGGATGCCGCCGGCCTTGATCGCCTCTTCGATGCCCGGGAGCTCACCCGGTCCGGCAGCACCATCGTCGAATATCTCGGGGGAAACCCCCACCCGCCGCGCCGTGGCCCATTCGAGCAGCTCCGTCCGGTTGAAACGATACAAGTCGCCGATGCGATAGGCAGGGAGATCTCCCTGCCTGATCCAACGATAAATGGTCTTCTCGGAAACCGAGAGAAGCCGTGCCGCTTCTTTGACGTCGATCTGCATGGTGTTTTTGCTTTCCTGTCTCACGAGGGGACAGCGGGGAGAGAATGTCCCAGGATGTCCTTTTCGTCAACCCGCGGTGCGAGCGCTGCTGCGCTTGATCCCGAAGGGAGCTTTTTCTAGTATATTATGGGAAGAGGTTGTAGTGATGGTAAACCCTCTCAACGGATACTCGCCGACAGCACGGCCGGCTATTTATACCCCCGATGTGGGCCTGCAGCCCGCCGCAAAGACCGGCACACCGGCCCCAGCATCGCCCGCCGCGCAGGTGGCGTCGACGCCGCAAACCGGAGTCGCAGCACCGGGCGGCGTGTCGCGTCCGAACGCGGCGCTGCTCGAAGCCATGCAGGCGAGCAGGAATACCTCCGCTCTCCTCACCTCCCTCACGGGCCCTGATGGCAGCTTCTTCCCGATTCGCTCTCCGTTCGCGACCATGCCCCAGAACCCGAACGGCTCCGTGCGTCCGAATGCCGCTCTGCTGGAGGCGTTCCAGGCCGGCCGACAGAGCGCGGCACTGTTCGGAGGCCTTGCGGGCCCTGGTGAGAGCCAGAATGCCCTGGCTATCATGAGAGCTCCGAACAATGCATCACAGGTGAATCTCCAGGCGACACTGACGAGGGCGGGAGAAATAATACGCGCAACCGAATCGGGCCAGCCGTCGATCGCGAACAGCAACATTGCCTCTGATGCCTATCTCATGGAAATCCAGGCGCAGCAACAGGCGCAGCAGCCGACAATCGGCGGCAACTGGATGCATGAGTGGTTCGCCTGAGCCCTCCCCGGGTGGCGACTCCCTGCGGTGAACACGACGAGGTTTCAATCGGATTTCAGACTGCTGGCGTCGTAAAATGAGCGGCCCCCGGACGCGGGGGTCCGGGGGCCGGCGGGATGATTCTGCCTATCCTGACGCGAACAAGGGCTTATTCTTCGAGTGCGCGGCGGGTCTCCTGTATCGCAAAGTTGATGTGGCTCACGGCGTGATTGCGCATCCAATTTGCAAAACTATGCTCTTCAAGAGTGCCGATGTCGGCTTGTGCCTTATTCAGGAAATCGAGGGCTTCGGTGAGCCTGCCCGAGCGATCGGGCTGCTCGTCAACGTCCGGATGCCACTCGGTATTCTTTCCGTCGTCAATGGCAGCCTGCTTGATTTCGTTGATCGAACGATCGATTTCCCGCACGGCCTCGTTTTCAGCCTTCGTGTTCGCCCAATTCGCCGGATGATGTGAGATCAACCAGCGTGCGGCACGCAGATCCGAAAGCGCGTGCAGGTAGGCGGGGGGGTTGCCCGGTGTCGAGACGCAAAAGCTCAGCGTCAGAACGGCCCCTACAATCAGAGCAATGCGGAGATAAATTTTTCTCATACGCCCTCCATATCGTGAGATTGTTGCGCACCGCCCGACAGGACCAAGTGCGCCTTCGACGCCAAAGGAATCCGCACCCCCTTAGCGTCGACAGTCGCTTGTCACTTTATGCCATGAACTTTTGGTATCCGATCATGTAGAAGATCGTTATGGAACGTGGCACTTTCTGTACGTTGGCGCACGCAAGATGAAACGCGTGTGAGGGCTGCGCTGCAAGGCATGCGCAAGAGCGGCAGGAGACGGGTGCGGGAAATGAAAAGGCGGCGCTCCACCGCGAGCGCCGCCAGGAGCGGAAGGCAACTCCGCCAGGAGCGGAAGGCTATGAAACGAAGACCTTGAACTTCTCCGATGCGCTCGCTGCGTCGGGTGCATAGCCATCGGCGCCGATCTCCTTGGCATACTGATCGGTGAGCGGCGCGCCGCCGACCATGATCTTNNGTCATCGTCGTGGTGAGAAGAGCCGACATGCCGATGGTCTTCGCGTCCGGGTTGTCCTTCAGTCCCTGGATGAACTTGTCCGCCGACACGTCGATGCCAAGATCGACCACGTCCAGGCCGGCCCCCTGGGCCATCATCTTCACGAGGTTCTTGCCGAT
>PMDT01000127.1 GCA_003154555.1 Spirochaetaceae bacterium | reverse complement strand
CGTCCCCGCGTGCGAGGGTCTATGATGTGCCATGAGGATCATCGTTGGCCACACCTCGTGCAGGCCATCGTGAATTCCGTCTATCGCACGAACATGGACCTCGACTGCCTCGGCTCTCTTCTGCTGGCCCGGTTCCTCTATCCCGGCTTCCGCCCCGTCCGCAGCAGGCTGATCCACCCGGTCGCGCGAACTCTTTTCAACCTCTATGCCGACCGACTCGACATGGCCTCGCTGGAGGACCTCGCCGGAGAGACTGTGGACGCGATGGTCGTCGTGGACACACGGTCGGCCGCGCGGATCAAGGAGTTTCTCGCCTGCGTGAACCCCCTTCCCGCGTCGATCGATGTGTGGGATCATCATCCAGCGGATTCGTCCGACATCCCCGGCGCCGTCGTCCGGGAGGCGGAAGTGGGTGCCAACACGACCCTGCTCGCGCGTGAGGCGATGCGCCGCGGCGTGCGGCTTGCACCGCAAGACGCCACCATCGCGCTCACGGGCATCTTTGCCGACACGGGCAACTTCACGCATGAGAACGTACGGCAGGCCGATTTCGACGCTTCCGCGTGGCTCGTCGGGCAGGGGGCGTCGCTCGTGCTCGTAAAGTCGTTCCTCCAGACCCTGAAGGAGGAATCGCAGATCACCATGTTTCACGAGCTTCTCAACCGCCTCACCTGGCAGACCGTCCGTGGCCATCTGCTCGTCACCGGATACATGGAGATGGACCGCCAGGTGGGCGGTCTCGCCGCTGTCGTGGAGAAAGTGCACGAGGTGGAGAACCCGGATGCGACATTCGCCGTGTTTTCCTTCCTCCGGCAGAATGAAACGCTCGTGATCGCCCGCAGCCAGGAACGGGGTATCGATGTCGCCCGGATCCTCGCCCCGTTCGGCGGCGGGGGCCATCACCAGGCTTCCTCCGCGCTCATCAAGGGCGTCACCGGCCGCGCGACATTCCATGCGCTCCAGGCATCCCTGAAGACGATGCTCGCCGAGGCAGCGACCGCGCAGACGCTCATGAGCCGCGAGATCGCGGCACTGGACGTGAATGTCTCACTCGCAGATGCGTCATTCTTTCTCGAAACGCACGATCGTACAGGTGTTTCCGTGGTGGACGCGGACTTCCACCTGTGCGGCTATCTCAGCCTCCGCGACGTCGCCAAGGCGCGCCGCGGCGGGCAGATGGGCGCTCCCGTCGGCTCCCACATGGCGCGCCAGGTCCTGAGCGGCGCCCCCACCATGTCCCTGCGCGAAATCGAGGCGCTCTTCTTCACCCACACGATATTCGACGTGCCGATCGTGGAGGAGGGGAGGCTCGTGGGCGTGGTGACGCGCGACGCATACCTGAAGGCGCGCGCGGAGCGCTGAGGGCCACCCGGCGGACACGCAATTCCGCGGCGCGTGGCATGGCCGCTCTATCGCGTGTCCGTACTTGACCAAGCTTCAATCATGGAAGCACACTCGAGCCGGTTGGTTCCCGGTGGCACGCCGCGCGCCGCCGTGGAACGATGAAATCGCGGTTTGTGCACCGGGCATGCGCGCGCCGCGTAAAGGAGCGGGCCTTCCATGAACGATATGCTGTCTCACCTTCTTTCCTTGAAAGCGGAAACATGCGGCTATTGGCCGGACCGCATCCTGGCGGAGCTTGAGTACGCGGTGCATCTCTCCCGGGAATCGGGGAGGCGTCATGACGCGCTCATCCGCTCCGCCATCGAGAGCCTCGCGGCCGAGCAGTCGTCGATGGGAGCGATCACGCGCGACATCGTCGAGGAGACGGAAGCAAAGCTCACCGTTTTCGCGGAAGAGGCCAAGGGCCTCTCCGTCCTGTGCCCCGCGCACGCGCATATTGACATGAACTGGCTCTGGCGGTTCGACGAGACGGTCGCCGTCACCCTCGACACGTTCCGCACGATGCTCACCCTCATGACGGAATACCCGGGGTTCACGTTCTCCCAGTCGCAGGCCTCCGTGTACCGCATCGTGGAGGAATACGATCCCGAGATGTTGAAGGAGATCAGGAAGCGCGTGAAGGAGGGGCGATGGGAAGTCACCGCCTCGACGTGGGTCGAGGCGGATAAGAATCTGCCCAGCGGGGAGAGCCTTGCCCGGCAGACGCTCTACACGCGGCGCACCCTCGCGCGGCTGCTCGACATCGACCCGGATACTCTCCTGCTGGACTTCGAGCCGGACACGTTCGGCCACAGCAGGAACGTGCCGGAGATCCTCACGCGCGCGGGCGTGCGCTGGTACTACCACTGCCGCGGGGATGACGCGCACGTCCTCTACAAGTGGCAGGCGCCGTCCGGTGCACAGGTGCTCACCTACCGTGAGCCCACCTGGTACAACGGCGAGGTGGGACCTTTCTTCGCGGCCCCGGTCCCTGCATTCTGCGCACAGCATGGTCTTCCCGCGATGATGCGCGTCTACGGCGTGGGCGACCATGGAGGGGGACCGACCCGCCGCGACATCGAGCGCATCATCGACATGGACGGCTGGCCGATATTCCCCCGAATCCGCTTCTCCACCTTCCGCGAGTTCTTCCAGCTCGCCGAGCAGGCAACCGGGAAGGTGCCGGTGGTCAATCGGGAGCTCAACCCCATCTTTACCGGTTGCTACACGTCGCAGTCGCGCATCAAGGCGGCGAACCGCATGGCGGAGAGCAGGCTCATGGAGGCCGAGACATTTTCCGCCATCGCCTCCGTTGTCACCTCCTCCCCGTACCGCACGGCGCATCTCGGCCGGGCATGGGAGGCGGTGCTCTTCAACCAGTTTCACGACATCATCCCGGGTTCGGGCGTTCCCGACACGCGCGACTACGCACTCGGCCAGTTCCAGTCAATCATGGCCACGGCGAGCACGGAAGAGTCGCTCGCGGTCCGGCGCATTGCCGCGCTCGTGGACACTTCCGGTCTCGGAGACCCGAAGGAGGATGCGCAGTCGACGGTGTCGGAAGGCGGCGGCGTCGGCTATGGGTTAAGCACTTTCAGGCTGTCACTCGTTGAACGGGGCAGGGGCAGGACACGCATCGTGCACCTCTTCAATGCTCTTCCCTGGACGCGAACAGGCATCGTGGAGGCCGTGATCTGGGACTGGGAGGGTGACCCGGCGCGTCTCCAGGCGCGCGATGGAAACGGTGCCCCGATCGCGCACCAGATCCTCGCCAACCCGCAGCACCCGTTCTTCGGCGGAGGCTACTGGGGACACCAGTACCTGCGCGTCCTGCTCCCCGTCTCGGTTCCCGGTTGCGGCTATGCGACCTATGCCATTTCCGAGGCGCTCCCACGGGAGCTTTCTGTGTCCGTCGCCGACAATCCCCGGGTCGAGAGGACGGAGGCGCTCATCCTGGAAAATGAGCTGATCCGCGCCGAGTTTGACCGCTCCGCGGCGCTCGTGTCGCTCGTCGACAAGGCGTCGGGTGAAGAGATGGTGGACCGCGGTCGCGGAGGCGGCGTCTTTCGCCTCGTGACGGAGGATGACGCGAAGGGGATGACTGCCTGGACGGTCGGCCGGTGGAAGTCCGTGCGCAGCGTCCACGACGACGTGAGTGTGACCGGCGTGGCGGGCGGGGATGGCCTGCGGCAGTGGATATCATTCGAGGCGCGCTTTGCCTCCTCGCGCCTGTCGGTCACGGTTTCGCTGGACAAGGGCTCGTCGTCACTTTCGTGGGCCGCGAGCTGCGACTGGCTGGAGATCGGGCGCAAGGGCAGCGGAATACCGCAGTTGAACTTTTTTCTTCCCCTGACCGGCGAGATGAAAGCCTACCGCTATGACGTTCCCTTTGGCGTCCTGGACCGGGCGCCCGCCGACCAGGATGTTCCCGCCAGCAGCTGGGCCCTGGGCGTGCCCAGGAAATCGGGCAGGCCGTCGACGATGCTGATCGCCGACCAGAAGCATGGCTTCCGCTGCGTGGACAATTCCCTCTCCCTCATCCTCCTGCGCAGCTCCTTCGACCCCGACCCGTATCCCGAGCTGGGCGTGCACGCCTTCGGATTCGCCGTGGCCCTGGCGGATTGCTCATCCGCCGCACGCCTGGTCGCCTCTGCTTCTGAACGGGCGCATCCGCTTGTCGTGCATTCCGGGACGGCGCACGCGGGATCCCTCCCCCTCGCACAGGGCTTCCTCACTCTCGCGGCAGGTTCCGTTGCAATCTCCGCGGTGAAGATGCCCGAGGACGAAGCCGGGGCGAGCCTGCTCATTCGGCTGTACGAGACCGATGGGAAAAAATGCGCCACGTCGATACGCTTTTTCTGCGCGCCGTCCTCCGCATGGCTTGTCGACATCAACGAGCGGAAGACGGAAGGGGCAGTGGATCTCGACGGCGACACCGTCCGCGTCGAGGTCGGGCCTTTCACCGTGCAGAGCGTCGTCGTTCATTTCGACGGATGTCGGGAGTGATCGGCAGGGCCGCCTCTTCGCGACCCGAGGTCGCCGTGGAAGGTTCCTGCGTCATCGGCGAGAATCCACTCTGGCACCCGCTGGAAAAGCGACTCTACTGGGTGGACATTCCGAAAGGGACCATCTTTCGTCTCGATCCCGCAACCGGCGTGCACGAGACGTTCTTCCAGGCCGGGCAGATCGGCGGCTTCACCATGCAGGCTGATGGCAGCCTGCTGCTCTTCATGGAAAAAGGCGCGGTACGGCTTCTGCGCGACGGACTTCTGTACACGATCGTCGAGTGCCTCCCCGGAGAGAATTCGCGTTTCAACGACGTGATCGCCGATCCCGAAGGGCGGGTATTCTGCGGCACTATGCCGTCGGGTGAGCGCCCGGGGAGTCTCTATCGATTGGACGCTGACGGCACCCTCACGCGCGTTCTCACCGGCATCGCCGGTTCGAACGGGATGGGCTTCACGCCTGACGGGAAGGGCATGTACTACGTGGACTCGCGGTCGCGCACGATCCATCTCCTCGACTACGATCGCTCGTCCGGAGCCCTCACGCGGCAGCGTACGTTCCTCAAGATACCCGCATCACTTGGCATGCCGGATGGCATGACCGTGGATGCGAAGGGATTCGTGTGGGTCGCCATCTGGGGCGGCAGCTGCCTCGTCCGTTTCTCCCGCGAGGCGCGGGAGGAGCGGCGCATCTATTTCACCGCACACCAGGTCTCAAGCGTCACATTCGGCGGCAGCGACTGCAGGGACCTCTACGTGACCACGGCCGGCGGCGACGACAAGGCGGCAAACGGGCCCGGCGCGGGCTCGCTCTTCAGGCTCAGGACGGGCGCCAGGGGGCTGCCGGAGTTCTTCTCCCGGATCGCGCTCCCTTCGTCTTGACGCGCACCCCCGCCCGCCGGTATGATGCATTCTCAATTTCGCAGGAGGAGCAATGGGAAAGACCCATAGAGGCAAGGGGTTGAAGGATCAGGTTCGCCAGGGTCGGAGCGAATGCCCGGTCTGTAAAAGGACCGCGGTGAAGGTCGTTTTCGAGGTTCAAGTCAAGGACAAAACCATAAAGGTCTGCAAGACCTGCAAGGCTTCCATCAGCCACGGCAAGTTCCAGAAGGAAGCGGAAGCGCTCGTTCCCGCGTCGTAGATTTTCTCGCCGCGGCCCGGGCGCCCGCGGCTGCTGTCATGCGCTGCACCGCGCGGGAGTGCCACCGCGCTATTTCTTCCGCAGCGCCTTGAGCACTTCCCGCGAGATGAGCCGAACGATTTCTTTTTCCATGCTCGTCTGTTTTGTCTGGCAGAGCTTCTTGAAATCCTTGTGAACAGGGTCCGGTAGCTGACGTATCAGGATGCTTCCCATGGGGGAAACTGTACCACCCGCCCGGAACGGCGTCAATGATTTCCTGCGTTCAGCGCCCGCCGGTGGCCCGTTCATTCTTTGGCGCGCCTCTGATACACTGACGCATCCACGGAAGGAGATGGCATGACCGAGCCCGTCTTTGTCGCGCTGCTGCTCGCCGACCGGGTGATCACGGAAGACAACCAGAAGAAGGCCATCATCGGGACCTTCACGCAGTTTTCCGTCCGCCAGGTTCCCGCCGGCCTGCCGCCATGGTTCATCTACGCGGCTCTCACCAACGTGGAGGGTGAGCATCCCTTCTCTGTCAATCTCGTCGTGGACAGGACGCAGCAGGTCATCTTCTCCGCCGGCGGGACCCTCCGGGTGGACGAGCCGCGCCGCGTCGTTGAGCTGGTCATCCCCGTGCCCAATGTGGTCTTTCCCGAGGCGGGCACCCATATCGTGTCATTCCACGTCGGGGGGGAGCAGCTTGCCTCCCGGATCCTCGACGTGGTCATCACGGAGTCCCACTCAAACCCGCCGCCCGTACAGGAAGGCTGATTTCTCCGGCCGCCTCAGTCCTCGAAACAGGAGTCTTTCAGCTCGCACTTGCGATGGCAATGCTGCCGCCGTGATTCGAGCTGCTTGACGTACGCCGGGATGTCCACTGTGACAGTGGCAGCTCCCGTGTTCATCGCCGCGCGGGCCACCGCGGGGGCTTCCCATAACAGGATGCGGGGATCGAGCGGCTTCGGGATGAGGTAGTCGGGCCCGAAGGATATCGGACCCGCGCCGAAAGCCTCGTGCATGCATGCGGGCACCTCGTCATGCGCCAGCGCCGCCAGGGCCCGCGCCGCTCCGAGCTTCATCTCGTCATTGATGGACCGCGCGCGGACATCCAG
>PMDT01000209.1 GCA_003154555.1 Spirochaetaceae bacterium | reverse complement strand
ACAGTGGCCGCGCAAAATGCCACTGAGTACAGTGGCCGCGCTGAATTGACTTATGCTTCTCCCGCCCCTATGCTTTGTTCAAGGAGGACAGTGATGGGCAGCCTGCAGACGCGTTACATGGGCATCACCCTCGCCAACCCGATCATCGCGGGTGCGAGCGACCTGACGTCGAATATCGACAGCATCAAGAGGATCGAGGAAGCAGGCGCCGGAGCGGTCGTCCTGAAGAGCCTTTTCGAGGAGCAGATCCAGCTCGAGCGTTTCAAGCTCGAGGAGGAGCTGAACACCGGAAGCGAGCTCTACGGGGAAATGGCGAGCATCTTCCCGAAGCTGCAGCACGCGGGAGCGAAAGAGCACCTCATGTGGGTGAAGAAATCGCGCGCCGCGGTGAAAATCCCCGTCTTCGCAAGCCTTAACGCCGTGGCCCGCGCGACCTGGGTGGAGTACGCCCGACAGCTCGCCGACCAGGGCGTCGACGGACTGGAGCTGAACTTCTTCGCCACGCCCCGCGACTTCGACCTGGGCGGCGCAGCGATCGAAGAAGAGCAACTGGAGACGGTGCGGGAGGTGCGCACGGCCTTGAAGATTCCCATCGCTGTGAAGCTGAGCGTGTTTTATGCCAATCCGCTCAACGTCATCGGCAGGTTCGACCGCGAAGGGGTAAACGGCTTCGTCCTGTTCAACCGCTTCTTCCAGCCCGATATCAACACCGAGACGGAATCAATCGCCCAGCCCTTCAATTTCAGCATCCAGGCGGACAACCGGCTGCCCCTGCGCTTCGCCGGGCTCCTCTACGGAAAGGTGAAGGCCGACGTCTGCGCGAGCACCGGCATCGTGAGCGGCATGGACGTCGTGAAGATGCTGCTCGCCGGCGCCTCCGCCGTGCAGGTCGTGACCGCATTCTACCGCAACGGCATGAAGTCCATTGCGACGATGAAGGACGAGGTCGGTCGGTGGATGGACGGAAGATCATACGCAACCATCGACGCATTCCGCGGCAAGCTGTCGGCAGTGAAGGCGAAGGATCCCTGGGCCTACACGCGCGCCCAGTACGCCAAGATGCTCCTGGGCCCCAAGGAGTTCACCGAAAGCGTCACGACATAGGGGCGGCATGAAGCGCAACACGCTCCTGGTCGTCGTCGTCGCCATCGTCGGCTTTTTCCTGCTGTTCAACCCGCTGAAATGGTTCAGCCGGAGCTCGAACGTCGTGAGCCGGCCCGCAGCGACCAGCGCCGTTGTGACGCCGCTCCTGACGTACGCGCAGGCGCACTGGCGCTCGCCGGAGGACTACGTCATCGACTCCTTCAGTCGGCACGATATCGTCATGCTGGGCGAGATGTACAAGATCCGACAGAACGTGGAGTTGGTCGTCGGGCTCGTGCCGCGGCTGTACGCGGCAGGGATCCGCAACCTCGGCATGGAGTACGCCCTTTCCGACGACCAGGAGCAGATCGACGCCCTGGTGACCGCCCCCGCGTGGGACGAAGCAAAGGCGCGCGCCCTCACATTCGACTGGATCGTGACCTGGGGCTACCAGGAGTACGTGGACATCTACAAGGCGGCGTGGCAGGTGAACAAGGACCGTCCCCAGGGCGCCTCCCCCTTCCGTATCGTGGGCTTGAGCGTGCGCCAGGACTGGGAGCTGCTGAAAACGGACCGCGACGTCTCCAACCCGACCATCGTGGCGGGCATCTACGCGCACGGTCTTCCCGAGGTGCATTTTGCCGACACCATGAACAGGGAGTTCACGCAAAAGGGCCAGAAGGCACTCGTGTTCTGCGGCACGCAGCACATCTTCACCCGCTATCACAGCACGGCGTATGAAAAGAACGCCGCCCAGATGAAGCTGGCGGATGTCCGCCGGGCGGGCAACATCCTCTACGGCCGCATCGGCTCAAGGGCCTGGGGCGTCTCGCTGCATTCGCCGTGGCCCGACGGCACCCAGAAGATCGGCTTCGGCTATCCTGCTTCCGGCGCGATCGATGCGCTCATCGACGCCCTGCCACCCGACCAACAGAATGCAGGATGGGACCTCGAGGGCACGCCCCTGGGCGCCCTTTCCGTCCGCAACAGCATTTATGCGGATGGGGCGGCGACGGGATCGCTTGCGGACGTATTCGACGGCTACATCGTGCAGGGGCCTGTCTCCCAGTACGTCACCGTGACGCCGATCAAGGATTTCATTGCCCCGTCCCAGGCCGACACGGCAATGAAGAACTTCCCGGGCGTGAAGCCGACAACGCCGCAGACCGCCGACCAGTTGAACCAGCTCATTGCGGACGACGTGACGCAGTTCGCGAAGATTTTCCCGCAGTTCAAATAGGAGGCCCCGGAGGACGGGGCGGGGGATGATGGAATCCCTTGTGGTGCTCTACGAAGATGCAGGCATGGTGGTGGTCGACAAGCCCGCGGGCCTCCACACGGCGCCGTTGCGCGCTGGTGAGACCGGCACGCTCCTGGGCCTGGTGATCGAGCGCTATCCCGAGGTGGCGGCTCTTCCAGGTCTGAAGGCTGTGGAGCCGGGGCTCGTCCACCGGCTGGACAGGGACACGAGCGGCTGCGTGGTCGTCGCGCGCACGGCAGAGGCATTCCAGGCGCTCCATGCCGCCTTCCGCGAAGATCGCGCGCTGAAGGTGTACACCGCGGCATGCGCGTATCCGCCCGACGCGCCGCCAGAAGACGCGACGCTCCGCATTGCATCGAGATTCGCGCCGTACGGAGAGGGAAGGCGCAAGGTCCGCGTCGTGCTCCCCGGCGGGCGTGCGCCGGGTGTTCCGCGGGAGGTGTCGCGGGACCTGTATGCCACCGAGGCGCGCATCATCGGCCGCGCGGACAATCGCCTGCTCGTGGCGGCGCGCATCCGCCGCGGTTTCCGCCACCAGGTGCGCGCGCACCTGGCGCAGCTCGGCCTTCCGATACTGGGCGACCCGCTGTACGGTGTCCCGGTCCCGCCGGGCTATCCGCAGCGCATGTACCTGCACGCATCACGCATCGAGCTGCCGGACCCCGCGACGGGCGCGCGGATCGTCGTGGAGTCACCGCTGCCGCAGGCTTTCAAAGACCTCTTTCCCGGGCTATCGTCCGTAGAAAGGAGCACGCCATGAGCACGACATTCCGCGAACGCGACATCATTTCCATCACGGACTTCTCCCGGGAGGAGATCCTTGCACTCTGCGCGTCCGGTCAGCGCATGGCGGAGCTGGAGAGGTCGGGAAAGAGGAACAGCCTGCGCGATGCGCTGAAGCACCGGACGCTTTCCTCCCTTTTCTATGAGCCCAGCACGCGCACGCGCACGAGCTTCAACACCGGCATGCGGGAGCTGGGCGGACGCTACGACGGCTTCTCGGGCACGGAAGGCACGTCGGTCATGAAGAATGAGACAGTGCGCGACACGATCACCATGATGTGCGCGAACCACAACGATGTGATCGTGATGCGCCATCCGCTGGACGGCTCGCTGCAGTGGGCCGCCGACGTGGCGAGCATACCCGTCATCAACGGCGGGGACGGCAAAAACGAGCACCCGACGCAGGCGCTCCTGGACGTGCTCACGATCTATGCCCTGCGCGGCGAGCGCCTCGACGGCCTGCGCGTCGGCTTCGGCGGGGACCTCTCTCACGGGCGGACGGTCAGGTCGCTCTCCCTCGCCCTGTCACATTTCGACGACATCACCATCCGCTGGGCCGCGGAGGATTTCCTCGGCATGCCGGAGGACCTCGTGCAGCTCCTGAGCGCGCGCGGGGTGACCGTGATCCGCGACGCCAGCGTCCGGGACGTCATGCGGCAGGTGGACTTCTACTACATGACCCGGCCGCAGCTCGAGCGCATGCAGGGCGTCCGGCAGAAGGACATCGTGGCCATGATGAAGCAGTACCGCATCGACATGCCCAAGATCGAGGGCGTCTCGACGCGCCTGCTCCACCCGTTGCCGGTGAACTCGGAGATCGCCGAGATCGACCACCGGGTATATTTCACACCCGCGCAGGCCTTCTTCGCGCAGGCGGAATACGGCATCTTCCTCCGCAAGGCGCTGCTCCACGAGATGCTGGGCCACGACGGGTACACCCGCTACAGCGGGAAGCTGCCGGCCGAGCTGGGCGTGGGCAACAACCGGCTCGCGCGGGCCATCCTCGCCGGAAAGCAAAGTGGCATGTTCATCGACAAGATCACGAACGGCACCGTGATCGACCACCTCGCCGCGGGCACGCTGCGCGCCGTGAGCGACGCGCTGGACCTGGAAAACCGGGGCTACTCCTGCACGACGGCCACGATCACGGAAAAGCCCAACCCTTTCATCAAGACGAATCTCCGCGACCTGCCGGAGCGCGACCTGAAGCGCATCGCCCTGCTTTCCCCCGAGCCGACCATCAACACGGTGGCGGAGGGCCGGATCGTGGAGAAATACGTCTACCTGCTCTGCGCGAATTCCAACTGCATCACGCGCACGATCAACGAGGACGTGCCGCCGCGATTCTTCAACGATGAGGGCAGTATCCGCTGCCGCTACTGCCGGCGCCCGCTTGCCGTCGCGCACCGCAAGGTCACCGCGGAAGACCTGCGCGCCTACACCGCGTCCCTGCCCACGCGCATCCAGCCGGTCGCGTACCCGGACTGACCGGTGATCGATCCCCACGCGCACCTGCGCGACTGGAACCAGGCCTCCAAGGAGACCTTGCGCCACGGGCTTTCCGTCGCGTGGCGTGCCGGCCTGGACGGCATCTTCGAGATGCCGAACACCGACCCTCCGCTCACGACGCGCGACGCGATTCTCCGGCGCATCGACGACGCGGATACGGCCGCGCGCGGCCTCGGCATCGGGATCGTCCACGGCCTGTACGGCGGGATCACGGCCGTGCCGCGGCAGATGGAAGAGATGGTCCGCTGCTGGCGGGAGCTCTTTCCCCGTGTCGTGGGCCTGAAGATGTTCGCCGGCAACTCAACGGGCAACATGGGGGTCGTCGACCCGCGCGAACAGGCGCTCGTCTACCGCACACTGGCGGCGCTGGGATACACGGGCGTGCTTGCCGTCCACGCGGAAAAGGAATCGCTCCTGCGGCCGGCGGACTGGAACCCGACGCGGCCGGTGAGCCACGCGCGCGCGCGCCCCCCCGCGGCGGAGGTCGCCTCCGTGGATGAGCAGATGGGCTTCGCGCGCAAAGCGGGCTTTGCCGGCACGCTCCATATCTGCCACGTGTCCACGCCGTGGGCGCTGGACGTCCTGCGGGGCGCCCACACGCGCGCGCCGGCGGACGGCACTCCGGCCGCCGAGGGCACGCCGCTGAAGCTCACCTGCGGCCTCACCCCTCATCACGCGCTGCTCGATGCAAACCTGATGGAGGAGAAAGACGGCATGCTCCTGAAGGTGAACCCGCCGCTGCGGCCGCTGCCCCTTCCGTCCCTCATGCTGCGGCGACTCTTCGACGGCGACATCGACTGGATCGAGACTGATCACGCGCCGCACACGCGGAAGGACAAGATCGAAGGATTTGCCTCGGGTATTCCAGGGTTCCCCTACTACCCGCACTTTGTCGCCCTGTTGAAAGAACGGGGCATGTCGCCGGCGCGCGTGAATGAGCTGACCCACGATGCGATATGCCGCGTCTTCGCCCTCTCCATTCCCGCGCGCGGCCGGGCTCCCGATCTCCGTCTCTCCAAAGAATACGAGTTCGATGCTTTTTCGTTCCTCGGCCGCGCCGGGCGCGCTCAGAAAAGATAGTCGGTATTCACAAAGTTCGACGTGCGCTCCCGCAGCATCTCTCCCAGCAGCGCCGTATTCGGCTGCGTGCCCGGGACGGCCACCATGGATCGTATGGAGAAACACCGCAGCGCATCGGAGACCGACAGCGTGCCTTCGCCGCTGTCCTTGCGGCCGGCAAAGGGATAGACGTCGGGCCCGCGCTGGCACTGCGTGTTCAGGTTGATGCGGCAGACCTGATTGGCAAGCACGTCGATGAGCGGGCCGATCCTGCGCGGGTCCTGGCCGAATATGCTCGCCTGCTGGCCGTAACTGGACTCCACGATGTACTGGAAGACCTCGTGCGGATCGTCGAAGACGGCCACCGGAATCACCGGGCCGAACTGCTCGACGTGGTAGAGCTGCATCGCGGGTGTCACGGGATAGACGACGGACGGGAAGTAGAATGTCCCCTGCGAGGCCCCCCCGAACTTGTTTGCCACACGCGCTCCGTGCGCCACGGCATCCGCGACAAGCGCGCCCATCTTCTGCACCTTGTCGATGTCGGGAAGCGGCGTGACCCGTACGCCCTGCTCCCATGGCATTCCAAACGGCAGCGCATCCACGGCGTCGGCCAGGCGCGCGACAAAACGGTCCGCAATGGCACGCTCTACAAAGAGGAGCTTCAGCGCCGTGCAGCGCTGGCCGTTGANNCCGATGAAGGCGAGCGCGGCGACGTCCCCCGTCTCCATGATGGGCCCCGCGAGCTCCCGGCCGCTGCCGTTGACGATATTCACGACACCCGGGGGGAAGCTTTCCGCGAAACAGGCGAGGAGCGGCATCTGGCAGAGCGCCCCGTAGTGCGGGAGCTTCACGACAACCGTGTTTCCCATTGCGAGGGCGGGGATAAGGGTGGTGAATGTCTCGTTCAG
>PMDT01000164.1 GCA_003154555.1 Spirochaetaceae bacterium | reverse complement strand
GTGGATGATCCCCTGCTCCTCCATGAACCCGTAGGTCCGCATGACGGTGTTGGGGTTCACCTGGATGCTTTCCGCCATCTCACGGATGCTCGGGATCCGCTCGCCGGGCTTCCACGCTCCGCCCAGCACGTTTTCACACATGAGATCGGCGATCTGCAGGTAGATGGCCTGATTCTCCCGGAACTCCATGGCTACACCTCTGTCTCGCGGAGCCGGAAGTACGTTGCCAGCCATATCGCGACGGGCAGGGCGTAGCAGAGAACAGTCGCGATGGTCTTGAAGACCATGAGGCGCGCATACGCCAGGGTTCCCGGGGCGAAGACCTGCAGGAGATCCTTGCCATTCGCGCTGAAGCTCCACTTGCCTCCCTGCGCATTCGCGGCCTGCAGGTTGTTCCAGACGATATGGTTGGCGAACGCGAAGCGGCCCACGGTGGCAAACACGGCGGCAAGACCGGCGCCGAAGATCACGATCCAGAGCGCCGTTTTCACGAATGCAGTCCTCCTGAACCAGATCGAGCCCAGCAGGAACACGGACTGTATGAGCAGGTAGCGCACGAGCGCCGTGAGAGCCGCCGGGTCGAACGGATTCAGGAATCCGTGACCGAACCCGAAGATCAGGTAGTCGATGCCTTCGCTCACCGCGGCCACCGCGGTCATGAAGACGAGGCTTCCCACGCCGAAGCCGACCGATGTCATGAGCAGCTTGCTCAGGAGCTTCTCAAAGGTCGATCCCGGCAGCGTCAGGTAGAAGATGCCCGCACCGTTCTGCCACACCTCGCGAAAGCTCAAGGACGTGATGATGAAGCCGCCGAGGAAAAGGAGATTGACGAAGTATCCCAGGTAGATGCCCTGCGATCCCGGGCGGGAAGCGGGGCTCATCGCAACGATGCCCAGCGTCGACAGCGCGGAAGTGATGATGACCACCCCCGCGACCGCCGCCATGGCGATCAGGAGCGCCCGATAGCTGGCTGCGAGCTCGCGCAGCATGAGCCTGCCGAAGCGCCGCGTGCTCCAGAATCCGTTTGTCACATGTGCCTCCACGTCATGCCCCCTTTCCCGCGGTGGTGCGCGCAAAGAGCGCCTGCACCTTGTCCCCGCTCGTTGTCACCGCGTTGAAGAGCGTCTCCAGGTCAAGATTGGTCTCCTCCCCGCCGGTATTGGCACGCACGACGACGTAGCCGCCGAGCGTTTTCTCCGCGTACAGCGCGCTGCCGTCCGTCGGCTCCTCCCTTTCGATCGTCGTCTTCATGCGCGCCGCCGCCTCCTGGAGCGGCTGCTGGAAGATGATCTTTCCCTGGTCAAGGATGATGATAGGATCAATGAGGTTTTCCATGTCGCGGACCTGGTGCGTGGAGATCAGGATCACCTGGTCGGTGCCCCCCGCGCGCGCCAGGAGCCTTCTGAACTGGCTCTTCGACGGGATGTCCAGGCCGTTGGTCGGCTCATCCATGAGAAGGATGCGGCAGCCCGATGCGAGCCCGAAGGCGAGCAGGAACTTCTTCTTCTGGCCGAAGGAGAGCTCCGTGAGCTTCTTCGTCGTGCCCAGCTCGAACTCCGCCGTGTACTCCAGAAGGGCGGCCTGGCTGAAGCGGGGATAAAAGGGAGCATACAGCTTCACGAATGACGCCATCGGGATCGGCGGCACGTGCAGGTCCTCCGAGATAAAGCAGATATCCTCCAGGAGATGCGCCGGCCGCTCTGCCGGATCGAACCCCAGCACGTTGCACGTGCCCGCCTGCGGCAGCCGTAGCCCGCAGATCAGCTTCAGAAGCGTGGTCTTGCCCGCCCCGTTCTTGCCAAGAAGGCCGTAAATATTCCCGGCCTGGAGGGAAAGCTCCAGGTCCTTGAACAGCTTCTGCCTCTTGTAACCAAAGGACATGTTCTTGATTTCGATCACACTCATCCTCCTATTTAGTGATCTATCNNGCGAGAAAGCCGCTTACCTCATTACCAGGGGGTATGCCGACATGGACAAAAGGGAGCTCATGCTGACGCTCGCGGCGGGAAAGGCGACAGGCCGCGTGCCGGCGGCTTTCTTTCTGCACTTCGACGAAGCCCATCACCGTGGACAGGCAGCCGTTGACAGGCATCTCGAGTATTTCCGCGCAACCGGCATGGATTTCGTGAAGATCCAGTACGAGCATCCCTTCCCGGAAATGCCTGAGATCGCGCACTCTCGCGATTGGGCAAAGGTCCCTGTTTTCGCGGAGGACTATTTCGCGCCGCCGCTTTCGGTGGTGGCGGGCATCGTGAAATCGATAAAGAAGGAAGCGCTTGTCATCGTCACGCTGTACTCAGCCCTGATGCATGCCGGGCACGCCGTGGGAAGGAATCTGCTCACGGCGCACCTGGATGAGGATCCCGTGGCCACCGCCAGGGGGCTGGAAAGGATCGCGGAAAGCATCCTTATATTCGTCCGCGGCTGCGTGAAAGCGGGGGTGGACGGCTTCTACATGTCCACGCAGGGTGGGGAGGCGGGACGTTTCAAGGATCCCACCGTCTTCGACAAGGCGATACGTCCAAGCGATCTGCGCGTGATGAACGAGGTCATGCGCACCTGCCCCTTCAACATCCTCCACGTCTGCGACTACAACGGGGAGTACGCCGACCTCACTCCCTACATCGACTACCCGGGACAGATCGTGAACTGCGGCACACGCCTCAGCGGAGGGCCGATTGCCCCGGCGGAGATCGCGCGCATGTTCAAGAGGCCGTTCATGGGCGGCATGGACCGGCACGGCGTGATCGTCACGGGCTCACGCGACGAGATTCAGAAGGAGGTGCGCGCCGTCGTTGAAGCGGCGCCGCCACTTTTTTCACTCGGTGCCGATTGCACGGTCCCTTCCGAGATCCCGCTGGATAACCTGCGCGCCGCAATCGACGCCGCGCACGATTTCAGACGCTGACGCGCCCCGGAGGCTCTTCGGCTCGGTTGGACAGCCCTTCTCAATAGGTTTACAATCGCCTCATATGAGCGATCGCATGCGCCCCGTGCCCTTCCGGGAGCTTGTTCTCCGCTGCCTGGCGGAGCTACGGGCGACGCGGTCCATTTTTGACATTCCCCTTTCGCATTTCTGGCGATCGGGGGGTGGAGCGTCGGCGGGGATCTTCGGAACGAGTGCCGCCAACCCGGTCGGTCCCGCAGCCGGTCCCCACACGCAGCTTGCCCAGAATATCGTCGCCGCGTGGTGCGCGGGCGGCCGCTACATCGAGCTGAAGACGGTCCAGAAGATGGACTCCCTTTCCATCGACAAGCCCTGCATCGACGCCGCGGATGAGGGCTACAACGTGGAATGGTCCACGGAGCTCAGCCTCACCGCCGCGTACGACGAATACCTGAAGGCCTGGATGCTCCTGCATTTTCTGGAGAGCCTGCTCGGCCTTTCCGGGCCGGGCGCGGAGAGGGGCTCTTTTCTGTTCAACATGAGTGTCGGTTACGACCTCGCGGGCATCCGTACCGAAGCGATGGATCGCATCATCACGCGTCTCATGGATTCATCGCCTGAGCCGCTTTTCAACCGGTACAGGGAAGAGCTCGCCGCGATCGCCGGCGACGCTGCACGATTTGCGGGCACGGGCGGGGAGTCCCGCCTTGATGCCCTGCGCGCGCTGCCGTCGCACGTCCCTCCGCGCATCTGCACGTCGGTGACATTGTCCACGATGCACGGCTGCCCGCCCGGAGAGATCGAATCGATCTGCACGTACATGCTGAGAGAGAAGAAGCTCGACACGCTGGTCAAGCTGAACCCGACGCTGCTGGGATTCGCGCGCGCGCGGTCGCTGCTCGACGGGCTCGGGTACGGCTACGTGCGGCTCCGGCCGGAGGGTTTCCAGAAGGACCTGCAGTACACGGACGCGCTTCCGATGCTCACGCGGCTCATGGCGCTTGGAAAAAGCGAAGGCCGGCATTTCGGCGCGAAGCTCTCCAACACGCTTGCCGCGGTGAACACAGCGGGCCGCCTCCCCGGCGGGGAGATGTACATGTCGGGAAGGGCGCTCTACCCGCTTACCATGACCCTTGCCGCCTCGCTTGCCGCCGATTTCAAGGGCAGCCTCCCGCTCTCGTTTTCCGGCGGGGCCTCGGCGTGGAATCTCGCCGCCATCCTCGACGCGGGCATCCGGCCCGTCACCGTTGCCACCGAGCTCCTGAAGCCGGGCGGGTACGCGCGCATGAAGGAGCTCGCGGAGATCTCCGAGGCGCACCGCGCATCGTGGACGCTGACACAGGTGGACGTCGACAAGACCCGTGCCGCCGCGGAGCAGGCGCTCGCATCGAGCTTTACGCACAAGGATTTCCGCGGCACGGCGCGCGTCTCCGTGCCCGGGCCGCTGCCCCTTTTCGACTGCTTTGTCGCGCCGTGCGTGGAAGCCTGCCCGATCCACCAGGACGTTCCCGAGTACGTGCATCTTGCCGGGGCAGGCCGGTATGCGGACTCACTTGACGTCATCTGCGCGCGCAATCCGCTTCCGTTCATGACGGGCTATCTCTGCGACCACCAGTGCATGCAGAACTGCACGCGCATGGACTGGGAAGGGGCGGTGCTGATCCGCGACGCGAAGCGGATCGCGGCTGAGGGCGGCTNNGGCATCGCCGCCGCGTCGCTTCTCTGCGCTGAAGGATTCGAGGTCCACGTCTTTGAACGGGAGAAGCAGGCGGGGGGCATCGTGCGCTTGCTTCTCCCCGGCTTCAGGATCCCGGAAGGCGCTGTAGAAAAGGACGTGCAGCTCCTGGTTGACCAGGGCGCCCAGCTCCATTTCGGACATCCCGGCGCGACCCTTGCCGAGCTGAAAGGGCAGGGATTTGCGTCGGTGCTCGTGGGAATCGGTGCGGAAGCGGACAGGGATATCGGCATTCCCGACAGCCGGGAGGTCCTCGGCTTCCTCCGCTCCTTCCGCCGTAACCCCCGCGGTCTGCGGCTGGGACGCAGCGTCGTGGTCGTGGGAGCAGGGGACACGGCGATGGATGCCGCGCGCGCAGCCTCCCGGTGCCGCGGCGTGGAGCAGGTCAGGATCGTCTACCGCCGGAGCCTCCAGGAGATGCCCGCCTCCCGTGAAGAGCACCAATCTGCCGTGGAGGAGGGCGTCGCTTTCAGCTTCCTCCGCGCGCCGGAGAGCCGCGACCGGGCAACGCTCGTCTGCCGGGTGATGGAGCTTGGCCCTGCCGACGAGACGGGAAGGCGCCGCCCCGTGCCGACTGACCGTACGGAAAGCTTTGCCGCTGACACGGTGATCAC
>PMDT01000094.1 GCA_003154555.1 Spirochaetaceae bacterium | reverse complement strand
ATGTGGCGGTCGATGTGCTTCAGCAGGTGCGGCACGAGGCTGCGGCGGAGCGGGAAGACGGTGAGGACGGTCCGGATGACCCGGTACTTGCCGATGAGGAGGATGATGGCGAGGAAGAATATCAACGTGAACTCGGAGATCACGCGCAGGCTGGACCGTCCGAGATTCATGAGGAGAGGTCGAAGGGGAAGTGAGCGCAACTGCTCGAACGGGTCGAAGACGAGGCTCACGCCGAGGCTTTTCTCCAGGCTCTCCATGATGCCCTGGGCGCGGGCCAATATCGCCTCCTGGAAACGTGGAAAGGTCCGTGTGAAATGCGGGAGGTCGATGAAGATGAGCACGCCCAGGCCGCCGAAGATGGCGGCGAAAATGACCACCGAGATCGCCACGGCGAGAATGAGCGGCAAACGCAGTCTTCCGTGCAGGAGCACGACGACGGGATCGATGAGGTAGACGAGCAGAATCGTGAGGAGGAGCGCGATGACAACCGGCGCGGCCAGCTTCAGCGCCGCGCCTGCCAGGAAGATCACGATTATCATCAGCAGGCGGTTCGTCATCCTCTCGGGCGACGTTTCGGGCATTCACCCAATCGATCAGAATGGGGCGCGGGTGTCAAGGGGAAACTTCCGGGCGCCTTCAGTTTTGCACCGGGATGCCGCCTGAGGTATACTGCGCTTCGAACGAAGGAGAGGTGCACGTGTGAACGAAAAGAAGGTCGCCGTCGTGGCCATTGGCGGCAACTCCCTGATCCGCGATCCGCAACACCAGACGGTGGAGGACCAGGAAGAGGCGCTCCGCGACACCGCGCATCACCTTGCCGACATGATCGAGGCCGGGTGGGACCTCGCCATCGGGCACGGCAACGGGCCCCAGGTGGGCTTCATCCTGCGCAGGTCGGAAATCGCCCACAAGACGGAGGGAATGCACGAGGTGCCGCTGGACGTCTGCGGCGCCGACACGCAGGGAGCCATTGGCTACGAGCTGCAGCAGGCGCTGCAGAACGAGCTGTACCACCGCGGCATCCACAAGAACGTGGCGACGATCGTCACGCAGGTGCTCGTGGACAAGGCCGACCCCGCGTTCGCCGCGCCCTCAAAGCCCATCGGCGGCTTCATGGACGCGGCGGAGGCCGAGCACCGGCGCACGGACATGGGCTGGTCCGTGGTGGAGGACGCCGGCCGCGGCTGGCGCCGTGTCGTCCCGTCCCCCCAGCCGAAGGAGATCGTGGAGCTGGATTCCATCAAGGCGGTGCTCGACGACGGCATCGAGGTGATCGCCGTGGGCGGGGGAGGAATCCCGGTGATCGACACGGGCGAAGGGGAGTACCGCGGCATCGCGGCCGTGATCGACAAGGACTTCGCGTGCAGCCTGCTCGCGCGCGAGATCAAGGCCGACCTCTTCCTGATTGCCACGGCGGTGGAGAAGGTCGCGGTGAACTTCGGCACGCCCGCGCAGCACGGGGTGGACCGCATGAGCCTTGCGGAGGCGCGCGCTCTTCTTGCCGAGGGCACGCACTTCGCCCGCGGCTCCATGGCGCCGAAAATCCAGGCCATCATCTGGTACCTGGAGGCCGGGGGCACGGCGGCGCTGATCACCGACCCGCGGAATATCGGCCGCGCGCTGCGCGGAGAGACCGGGACGTGGATCACCCGGGACGGGGGGACGCCATGAGCGCGCGGGAGGCTGTGCATGACCGGTTCGAGATGCGCCGTCACAAGGAGCGCGTTGCCTTCCTGGTCGTGAAGTTCCTCCGCGTGCACGCCGCATTCACGCGCATTGCCGCGGAGTTCCAGGCGCGGGAGAATGGCACCGCGGAATCGCTTGCCGGGAGCGGGCTTTTCGAGAAAGTGCGCGAGCTCACCGGCAGCATTGCCTTCGATCTCAAGGAGATGGCCCACACCCTTTTTCGCTCGGATTCCCTGTCCGGGCAGACGCGCACCCGGCGCGGAAAGCGCCAGGTCCTCGCAGGGCGCAAGGACAGCATCGAGCGACTGTCGCTGGACTCCTACATCGGCACCGGCTACCACCTGCTCCTGATCCTCCAGGAGTCCCTCTACCAGCTCGAGCGATACGCGCCGGAGCTCGAACACGAGAAAAGCGAACTGAGCCAGCTCCTCGGGCTGGGCGGCGGGACTGACGCCCAGCCCGGCAATGAGGCGAAAGCCGAGGTGGCGCGCCTGCGCGCGCTGGAAGAGATCAGCGCCACCCTCGCGGTGGAGTCGCTCGACATGGCGCGACAGGTGCTGAAGCGCTGCGAAGCGCTCCTGTCGGGCACCGCCGCCGTGATACGCCGCTTCCTCGCAACCGCGCGGGACAATGAGATCCTCGTGCTCAACCTGCTCCAGAACACGGACCTGATCGATGGGATCTACGGCGTCGGCGCCGCTGAGGAGATACTCTCCGAGTTGTGCGCATCGACAGGCCCGGATCCGGGGACGGGGACAGAGCGCGCCCTGCGCTTCGTGCGGGAGCGCTGCGGCAATGTCAGCGCGCTGGCGGCAGGCACAGCCTCTTGACCAGGAGCGTGGCGTAGGACCCGCGCGGCAGGAAGAAGCGCAGCGTGGCCTTCCGTCTTCCCGGGTACAGATCGTCTGCCTCGATCGGCGTCACGACCATGCGCTCGGGCAGGATTGCCGCCGTCCGCGGCACGCCGCCCACGTGAATGCGGTGCATCTGGCGCACCCGCAGGTCGGAGAGCGATATCCCCTCATTCTGCAGCACGACGTCGAGGATCCGCTTCATCTCGCTGTCGACGCACACCGTGTCGTAGCCGGGGACCGGGAGCTGCGTCGCGCGGAGGGCCTCCGCTGCGCCGTCGGGAAGCGTGCGCGGGAAGAGGAAGACACCGCGCGAATAGCGCAGCGGGTCGAGGACGAATCCGCTTTTTGCCGCGAAGCCCTCCAGCCAGCGGCCCAGGATCTCGTTGAACAGGTATGACTGGTAGGCGTTCAGGACGAAGACAAGAAAACGCTTTTCAATCATCTCCAGGGCCTGGTGGTATGCGCTGTGGTGGGACGCGAGGTAGGCAAGGATGCGGCCGTACTCACCGAAACCCATGCCGGCGCACTTTCCCCATCGACCCCAGTTCTCGATGATGCAGCGCTTCAGCTTGCGCGTCTTCTGGTCGTCGTGCCTGGACGGGGTGAAGTAGAGCCGAAGCGCCTTTTCCCGACGGCCGAGGAATATCTCCTTTCCCATGAAGCCCTCTCCATGGCGCGCGGAGCCGAAGCGTTGCTCGTCGAAGTAGTTGGGAACACCGTCGCGCGCGACAATCGGTGAATTCGCGGTCACGATCTCCGCTTCGCGCGGGGAGAGATCGCGCAGCGTTATGGCAAACCTGTTGCCGCGGATGTCGCGCGCCGTGAGGGGGCCGTCCGTCCAGCCCGCAAACGCGAGGCTGAAGTTCCTGTCCTCCATGGACGCGGGGGTGCCGGGAAGGCCGCGGACGGAGATGAGCTGCTCGGTGCTGCCGTAGCGATCCTTCATGCCTGCGACGCCGATGTCCTCCCCGCGCACGCCCCAGCGGCGCGCAAGGAGATCGATGAGATCGAAGGTGTCCCAGGAGCTTTTCAGGAGACGAAAGACGGCATAGTCCGTGCGTCGGGAAGAAAGGGTGAGGCTCGATTCCTCCTGGACCACGAAATCGGCGGGTGTGGCCTTGAGCTTCACGATCGTCTGGCGCCGATCAGCGCCTCCCTTTCAACGCCGATCTAGTCGACGAATGTCTTCTTGAGAAATAAGAGGCTGATCTTGAGCGACTCGAACGGGTCGCTCCCTTCCCAGTCGGAGTCCTGCTCCACGACGTACCAGCGGCAACCGGCGCGCCTGGCGGCGGGGATGATCTTGTCCCAGGACAGGTTGCCTTGGCCGAGCTCCTCATATGTCGCCTTGCCCCTGGGATCCACCCCGAAATCCTTCAGGTGGATGAGGGAGGTGCGGCCTTTCATGCGCGAAAGCCAGTCCACCGGGTCCCCGCCGCCGGCCTGTATCCAGTAGGTGTCCAGCTCCGCTTCCAGCGACTCAGGATCGGTCTCTGCCATGATCCATTCCAGCACGGTCTTGCCGTTGATCCTATGCAGCTCGAGACCATGGTTGTGGTAGGAAAAGCTGATGCCGGCCTTTTTCAGGATCTTTCCCGACCGGGTGAGGGCCTTGCACAGCCTTTTCACCCCTTCGATCGTTGAAAAATCCTGATCCGTGGGATACGGATATGCCGTTGCCGTGCATCCGAGCACATTCAGGCGTTCGATCACCGATTCGGGATCCGTCAGCAGCTCCTCAGAGTCTTCGTGGGTCGAGCAGCATGTCAGACCCTCGCCGTCCAGGACTTTCGTGAGCTCGTGGGGCGGAAGCGGCCCGAGACTGCTGAGCTGAACCGCTTTATAACCGATTGCGCGTACCTTTTTCAGGGTCTCCACAATTTCGCGCGCGTCATTGCAGTAATCGCGAACGCTGTAGAGCTGGGCGGCAATCTTTTCCTTTTTCATGCGCGGGAGCGTAGCACGTAATGCCGATGCCCTTCAAGACGGCCGAAGCTTCGTCGAACGGCGTGACGTTGCCCGGAGGCTCAAGGGGCGTCCCGCCGGACCCGGGCCATGCGAGCCCTGCCATTGCCTTGCGCGTTCCGCGCATGTTACAATGTTGTAGACGAACCTGATGGCCCCGAAAAATCGGCGGCACGGGGTTTCGTCAACAAGGAGCAAAGCATGGAGCTTCTCGAAGATCTTCCCAAGGAGATACTCTCCTGGCAACTGAAAGGTTCCGGCCTTGAGAACCTCGGCAGCAAAGGTCGCCCGGACACGGTCCCGTTTCCACGCTACACGGAAGACGACCTGATTGCCCGCATAGACGCGTGCGGCCTGTGCTTCTCCGACATCAAGCTCATTTCGGCCGGTAACACGCATCCCCGCATCGAGGGGCGCAACCTCGCAAAATCACCCGCGGTGCCCGGCCACGAGGTGGCAATGACCATCGTCGGCGTGGGGGACAAGTGGAAGGGGAAATTCTCGCTCGGCAGCCGCTTCATCATCCAGGCCGACGTGTTCTACAAGGGCAAGGGAATGGCCTTCGGGTACGCGATTCCCGGCGGGCTGTCGCAGTACTGCGTCATTGGCACGGAAATCCTTGAGGGCGACGAGGGCTGCTACCTCCTGCCCGTGCGCAAGGAGACGGGAATGGCCGAGGCCGCGCTTGTCGAGCCCTGGACGTGCGTCATCGCCTCCTACCAGATCCGCGCGCGGACGAGCATCCGTGAGGGAGGTCATCTTCACTTCGCGGGCTTTGCGCGCGGGCAGGTGCCGCTCGATCTCGCGGGGCTGGAGACGGCGCGTCCCGCGCGCATCTCCCATGCGGGGCTCACGCCCGGCAACGCGCGCGCGGTGGAGGAGCTTGCGAAGCGCATCGGCGCCCAGCTCGTGCCGCCGCTTCCGCCCGGCCAGCCGGGCATGAGCGACGCGGTGCTCGCCGGCACGCCGGACCGCGATTCCTTCGCGCGGCTGTCGCTGGACATCGACCCGGACTCCGTCGTCGGCCTGCACTCGAGCGAACCCGACGTCGACCTGCCCGTGGACGTGGGCAAGGTGCACTACAAGAGGATGGAGCTGGTGGGATCGCTTACCGGCAAGGTGGCGGAAAGCTACCGGGCGAACTCCCGGGAGAAGATCGTGCCGGGCGGACGCACCTGGTTCGTGGGCGGCGCCGGTCCGATGGGGCAGATGCACGTCATCAAGGCAGTCATGGACTCCGCGGGTCCGGCGGACATCCTCGTGACGGATCTTTCCGACGAACGCCTTGATTCGCTGAAACATCTTCTCTCGATCCTTGGCGGGAAGCGGAAAGTGAATCTCACCTTTCAGAACCCGAAAGACCTGCCCGCGGATGAGTTGGACACGTTCCTCACCGGCCGGTACCCCGGCGGCTTCGACGACGTCGTCGTGCTCGTGCCGGTGTCCGCCATCATCACGCAGGCATCCCACTACCTGGCGCCAAACGGGCTCCTGAACATATTCGCCGGCGTGAAGGTCGGCACCATCACCGACCTGCCGTTCGGACCGATCGTGCGCGGCCACGTGCGGCTGGTCGGCTCCTCGGGCTCTCCTCTTTCAGCGATGCGCGACACCCTCGCGCTCACGGAATCCGGCGGGCTCTCCACGTCGTACTCCCTTGCCGCGATCGGCGACATGGGCTCCGCGGGCAAAGGCATGAAGGCGTTGATGGACAACACGTTCACCGGCAAGGTGGTCATCTTCCCCTTCGCGCATGGCATCGGTCTGAAATCCATCCGCGAGCTNNACTGGACACGGGAGGCCGAGGCGGTATTCTTGAAGTCGAAACTTTTTGCCTAGCAGGGCGCGCAAAAGGAGAACACCGTGGCGAATCTATCTGGCATGAAAATGCTGCCCCCGGCCTATCGGCTCCAGGGCAACCTTCCGAAGATCGGCATCCGCCCCGCCATCGACGG
>PMDT01000150.1:3417-8755 GCA_003154555.1 Spirochaetaceae bacterium | reverse complement strand
CGCCAGATCATGGCGGACCTCGATGCCGTGGGAAATACCACAAAGGCAATCACAAAGGGCGTGGCCATTGGCTCCGCGGTCATCGCGGCGGTTTCGCTCTTCGGCTCCTTCCTGACGGACGTCTCCCTGGTCCAGAACGCCATGGGCGTTGCAAGGGAGGCGTGGCTGTCCGTGACGGGCATCCGCATCTCCGTGCCGAAGGTCTTCATCGGGCTGCTCATCGGCGGCACCATCCCGTGGCTTTTCTCGTCGCTCACGGTGAACTCCGTGGCGCGCGCCGCGGGCCTCATCGTCGAAGAGGTGCGTCGACAGTTCAAGATCCCCGGCCTTCTGGAAGGCAAGGTGAAGCCCGACTACGGCCAGACTGTCGGTCTCTGCACGACCGCGGCGCAGAGGGAGCTCGTTCCGCTGGCCCTCATTGCCGTGCTCTCTCCCATTGCGATCGGCCTGCTTCTCGGCGTTGAAGCACTCGGCGGCTTCCTCGGCGGGGTCATCCTGTCGGGCCAGCTTCTCGCGGTTTTCATGGCGACGTCGGGCGGGGCGTGGGACAATGCGAAGAAGACGGTCGAAGACGGCTTGTATGGCGGCAAGGGCTCCGAAGCGCACAAGGCAGCGGTCATCGGCGACACCGTCGGCGATCCCCTGAAGGACACGTCGGGACCGGCCCTCAACCCCATGATAAAGGTCATCAACCTCGTCTCCCTGATCGCGGCACCTGTGCTCATCGGCCTCACCTTGAATCTCTGGGTGGCCATCGCGGGGGCGGCCTGTATCGTCCTGATCCTCGGCTCCGTCTGGTACTCCAAGCGTGGAGGCTTCGGCAAGAAAGTGATATCGGAAGCGAACTTCTGATCATCCGCGGGTCCGCGCGCGGCGCGCGAACCGGCATGTTGGACGCGCGCCGCCCATGGCGCGCAGAACAGGCGCCTGTCGGCCGGGGGAGCACCCTGGCCACAGGCGCCTTGCTGTATGCGGACTGTTTTGGTGATATTGTTGGTGCGGAGGCATCAGTGGGGATAACCGAATCGATCGCGGCATTCGGAACGCACGTCATCGGGAGCATCGGGTACGCGGGTGTCTTTCTCCTGATGGTCGCGGAGAGCATGGTACTCCCCCTGCCCAGCGAGGCGATAATGCCGTTTGCGGGCTTCACGGTCGCGGAAGGCACCCTCACCTGGGCGGGGGTGATTCTTGCGGCAACGCTGGGAAGCATCGTGGGATCGTTCATCGGTTACGCCATCGGGAGATTCGGCGGACGGCCGTTCCTGACGCGTTTCGGCAGATATCTCCTGCTCGACGAATCCGACCTCGAGATGACGGACAGGTTCTTCAAGCGGAGGGGAAGTCTCACGATCTTCATCTCCCGTTTCATTCCCGTCGTGCGGCATCTCATTTCCATCCCCGCCGGCATCAGCAGGATGAATCTCGTGCCCTTCGCCATCTTCACCGTGATCGGCGCGGGCCTCTGGAACTCATTCCTCACCTGGGTGGGTTTCGTCCTCAAGAAGAACTGGTCCACCGTCCTTCGCTACAGCCACCTCATCGACATCGTGGTCCTTGTTCTTCTTGCCGGCCTGGTTGCACTCTACGTGCTGCGGCACCTGCTTCGCAGGCGGCGCTCCACAGCCGGAAGCGCCTAGGCTTTCGGCGCGAGGCTTTCCCGCAGAGCCGTCACCAGCGCATCCGCCGCTTCCGCCACGGCAGGAGTCAGGGTCTCTCCGAACTCGAGCGAACGCGGCTGAATCCCGACCAGGATCACCGCGCAGCCTGTCTCCGCGGCAAGATACCCCGCAAGCACACTCAGCGGCAGGCCATGCGTGGCAAATGACGCGCCGCCCGCGGCCGCGGGATCGATGAGCCGTGTCGTTCCCGGCTCCGCGCCCATTTCGGCAGCATCGATGATGATGACGTGCGAGGGCTTGAACCTGCGTATTGCGGCGGTGGAGTTCTCCGGCGCAGGACCCGCGGCGATGCATTGGACGCCCGCAATCGCGGGCCGGGCCGCGCGACGCGCCACGACGAGCCCGACCGCGTCATCCGTGCGCAGCTCGGAGCCGACCCCGAGAAGGACGACCTTTCCGTCAGACCGTCGGCTCTCCAGCGCCTTTTGCAGGCTCTGGAGCAGCGGCGGGCTGCGGCGCGGGGGCGGCAGGGGCGGGTGATGCATGGTAGGTGATTTTCAGGTTCTGCTTGTCGATCTGGGCAAGCTCGAAGTCCGGCGTCATCGTGATCACCTTGCGGGGGCACGTCTCCGCGCACTGGCCGCAGAAGACGCACTTGCCAAGGTCCACGGTCTGGTCGAACCGCTTCTCCCCGACCTTCGTGATCGTGATGGCCTGCGACGGGCAGTCTCGGGAGCAGAGCTTGCAGCCGATGCACTTGTCGGATTCCCACTTCGGGGGCCCCCGGAAGCGGTCGGGCATCTTGAACGGGGCATAGGGATAGCGGATGGTTGCCGGCTTTCGGAACAGGGAGCCGAGAACGGAGGAAACCATCTCGCCAAGGTGATGGCGGGGTGCGCGCATTACAGGAACTCCTTCAGCACAAGGTCGATGATGACCTGCAGGAAAGCAATGGGGGCGACATAGCGCCAGCAGAAATTGATCATCTGGTCCATGCGCAGCCGCGCGAAGACGGTGCGCAGGAGCGCGAGCACGAACAGGATACCGGCGAGCTTGGCAAGATAGACGATGATGCCCAGCCACAGGGGAAGCCCGAGGCCGAAGGGCAGGAAAACGGCGGCCACGAGGGAGGAGGAGACAATGGCCTCCGCGTCGATTGCCATGCGGAAGAACGCGAGGTGCCTCCCGCTGTATTCTGTGAAGCTGCCGGCCACGATCTCCGTCTCCGCCTCGGGGGCGTCGAAGGGCACGCGCTCCAGTTTGCCCAGCAGCGTGACAAGAGCGACGCCCAGGCCGATCAGGTTGAAAAGCCAGTACCATGGGTGCGCCTGGTAGTATGCCGTCATGCCGGATATCGACCACGTGTCGGCAAGCAGGGCAGGGGAGAGCAGCGCGATGAGGAGCGGGATCTCGTAAGCGAAAAGCTGCGTGATGGAACGCACTGCGCCCAGTGTCGAAAAGATCGAGCGGGAATACCACCCACCGAGGAAAAACGTGAGTGTCGGGATGAGCAGGAGGTAGAGGACGACCACCAGGTCGCCGTAGAAGGAGAAGATCGGTTTCGTGCTCCAGAGCGGGATGTAGAGGTACGCGGCAACCACCGCGGCGAGGGCGAAAACGGGCGCCATCACGAACATCCGACGATCCGCCTCTTCCGGGATGACGGACTCCTTGCCCAGCAGCTTGAAGAAATCGGCGACCGGCTGAAACCACGGCGGCCCCACGCGGGACTGCAGGCGCGCGTACAGCTTGCGGTCGACGAACTGGCCGGCAAGCCCCAGCACGAGGAGGAAGAACATGCCGGGGAAAATGAGGATGTTTACACCCGCAACGACCCAGCTCATGCCTCGATGCCTCCGGGAATGCCGAGCGATGAGAAGTCCAGACCGCGCGCCTTGTGCCATTCCACGCCGTAGCGCGAGACCTCTTCCCACGTCATGGTCTTTCTGCCGGCGCCGCGGCTTTCCGTGCCGCTCTCCCGCACACCCACCATCCGGTCGGTGCAGCTGAAGCAGGGGTCGATCGCAGCCACGACGATGGGCAGGTCCGCGAGGTAACCGTCTTCCAGCATCTTGCCCACCGAGGCGGTATTCGCGAGCGTGGGGGCGCGCACCTTCACCCTTTCCGGCTTCTCCGTGCCATTTCCGCGCACGTAATGCACGTCTTCTCCACGGGGGGCCTCGTAGCGGCTCACCGCCTCCCCTTCGGGAATGCGCCGCGGCGCCTTCACCGTGATGGGGCCGTCGGGGATCTTCTTGATGAGCTGGCGCAGGATCGAGTAAGTCTGCATCAGCTCTCCCAGGCGGACGATGGTGCGGCCGTAGACGTCGCAGTGGTCGTCGATGACGACCTTGAACTCCAGGTCGGGGTAGGCGAGGTAGGGGTCATCGCGGCGGGCGTCGCGGTCCACGCCGGAGGCGCGGGCAGTGGGCCCCACCGTGCCCAGGAACAGGGCGTCTTCCTTTGAGAGCTTGCCGACACCGGAGAGCCTCTGGATCAGCGTCTGTTCACGCATGGCAAGCTCGATGTAGTGCTTCGTCCGCTCTTCCAGGGAGTCCACCACCTTCAGGATCTCCGGCATCATGTCAGGGGCAATATCCCGGCGTACGCCGCCGTAGGTGTTGATGCCGTAGTTCACCCGGTTACCCGTGAGACGTGCCAGCAGGATCATGACCTGCTCACGGTCGCGCCACGTGTACATCAGGAGGGTGTCGAAGCCGATCTCGTGTCCCGCCACGCCGAGCCAGAGCAGATGGCTGTGTATCCTCTCCAGCTCCCCGATAATCGTGCGGATGTACTTCGCGCGGACGGGAACCTCGAGTCCCGCGATCTCCTCCACCGCGTGGATGAATGCCGTCGAGTGGGAAAACGAACAGATGCCGCAGACGCGTTCCACGAGGTACAGGTCCTGCGTGTAGGACCGGGTCTCGCAGCCCTTTTCGATGCCGCGGTGATTGTAGCCGAACCGGATGCGCACGGCGTCGATCTTTTCACCGCGCAGGTCCACCATGAAGCTTTCAGGCTCCTTGAGGGCCGGATGCTGCGGGCCGATGGGGACCGTGACGACCCTGTCGATATCGCTCATGCGGGTGTGCTTCCTTTCTCCGCGGGGGCGGCGGGCGGCGGCGAGGCAGGCTGTGCCGGCGTCGCCGCCGGCGCGCCTGCTGCCGGAGCGTCCCCGGCCGGCGTTGCGCCTTTGGGCGTCCAGTCCTTGAGGAGCGGGTGCTCGTCCACGGGCCAGTCCTCCGGCAGCGGGTAGCGCGGACCGGGACCCAGACCGTCAACATGGGCGCCCAGCAGGTCCACGAGCTCACGCTCGTACAGGTCCGCGCAGGGGAAATACGGCGTGACCGACTTCACGGTGGAGCCCTTGGGGCTGCGCGTCTTCACGTTCACCATGATCCCGCAATCGTGCGCGAGGTGGTAGATGTAGCCGAGGTCGGCGCCCAGATCCAGGCCCGTGATCGTGCAGAGGATGTTGAACCCCATGCCTTTCACGATGTGATCGAAAAGGGCGGGAAAGCCTGCCATGTCCACGTCCACCCAGAGCCGCGTGGCCCGCTGCACCTTCAGTGCCCCCTCGGGGAGCGAGAACCGCGTCTGCAGCTCCGCGCTGATTGCCTGCACGTCCATCACTTCTTCTCCTCGAGGCTTTTGATGACCTTCACGAAACCGTCGATGATCGCCTGCGGGCTCACGGGGCAGCCGGGGATGTA
>PMDT01000150.1:0-3399 GCA_003154555.1 Spirochaetaceae bacterium | reverse complement strand
GCGGCGTCAGGGCGGCGATGATCTCTATATCGCACGCATTGCAGGCGCCGGTATTGAAGTGGAGGATCCAGGGAGACTTGCGCTGTCCCCAGCGCACGATTCTATTGAAAACGCCCATGCGACGTTACCTCCGGAAAAGAATGAAAAGCCCCAGCAGCGCGCCCAGGACGTAGATGCCGCCGATTGCGAGGCTCTCTATGGAGTGTCCGGGCGATGTGGCGACAATGAGTGTCACCACGTGGAGAATCGTGAAGAAGAATGCAAAAGGAAAGAACTGTCCGTAGTCCACCTGGACACGGTGCTTCGCGATGTTCTCACCGCCGGCGTACGGCTTGTCCAGTGCGCCGCGCTCCCCCTTGCGCTTGAAAGAAAGGGCGCCGGTTGCACGGGAGAGCACCCAGACGACGAGGACGAGAATCGTGAGCGCGATGGGCGGGACGAGGATGAGGGCCGACATGGGCTATCCTTTCAGGCTCCGCGCGTTGCGCACGTTGAGCGTATCGGTCTTGCGGAAGAAGCCGAGGACGATCCCTGCTGCCGCGACCACGATCACCACTTCAATGACGATCACCGTGATCACCATCGCCTGGGCCAACGCCATGCGGCCGCTCAGGTACCCTGCAACGATCAGGAAGAATGTCACCGACTTCATGAGGATCTCGAGTCCTATGAGCATGCGCAGGAGATTGAACGTGGCGAGCATGCACCACAGGCCGTCGATCATGAGCAGGACGAAGAAAATGAAGTAGTACCAGAAGGCCTGGGGGATCTCAATTGTCATCTTTGCTTTCCCTCTTGAAGAATACCATGACCCCGAACACGCCCGCCAGAAGGATCAGGATCTGGCCGAAAAGGTCGAGCTGGCGCAGGTTCCAGAGCACGGTGCGCACGTCCCCGTCCCCGCCGGGCAGCGGGAGTGCAATCTGCACGGGTGAGTGGACGAAGGAAAGGGCGATGCCCGCGCCGAGCATGACCACCGGCAGGGGCCAGAACCTGGCCAGGCGCCCCTTGCGGTGCTGGAGGATGTCCTTGAAGGTCTTTGTCTGGGTGAGGCTGATAACGCTCACAAAAACCACGGAGATGAGTCCCGCGCAGACGGAGAGCTCCAGGATGGCGGCCAGGGTCGCCCCGAGGCTGAACATCACCACCGCGAGCATCGCGCTCGTCAGGGCCAGGCCGATGGTTGCCCGCAGGAGGAGCGTCGTCATTGATGCCCAGAGGGCCGCGAGGACCATGAGCACGAGCACGATTGTCATGATGGTCATATCCCGCCTCCCAGGAGGATCGGCAGGAGCACCGGGAACGCGAGCCCCACTGCGACCGTGATGAAGGCCAGCGCGATGGTCGGCACCAGGAGCGATGCACCCGCCTCCCGCACGGTGTCCCATTCCGCGCGCAGGGTCCCGAAGAAGACACGCCGCTGCAGGGAGAGGAAGTAGGCCAGCGTCACCAGACTCGTGAGGATGGCGATGATGGCGAATGTGTGCTGGCCCGCAGTCCACAACGCGATGACGATAAGCAGCTTGCTCCAGAAGCCCGCCAACGGTGGAAGCCCCGCGATGGACAGCGTTGCCACGGCGGAGGTGCCGGCCGTCACCGGCATGCGCGCTCCCAGGCCGCCCATGCGGTCCATGTCGCGCGTGCCCAGCCGTGTCTCCAGCGCCGCCGCGTTGGCAAAGAGCTGCGCCTTGGACACCGTGTGGTTGAAGAAGTGCAGCGCCGCCGCGGCAAGGGCGAGCTTTGCGTCGCCTCCCAGGGCCATGACGATGTATCCCATCTGGCTGATGCTCGAATATGCGAGCATCCGTTTCATGTCCGACTGCGTGAGGGAGAGGAATGCGCCGCCGATTGCCGTCACGGCGCCTGCCACCAGGAGTATTTCCCGCACCGGCCCGGCCGCTTCCATCATCGCGGGGGCCAGGCGCATGAGGGCGAAGATGCCCGTTGCCTTTGTCACGATGCCTGCGAGGAACACGGAGACCGCCGGTGATGCCTCGCTGTACGCGTCAGCGAGCCACCCGTGGAAGGGGATCATCGCCGACTTCACGAACAACCCGGCCAGGAAGAGCGTCACCGCGATCCACGCCATGGGAGTGCCGGAAGCGAGCGCCGTGGCGAGGTCTGCATATGTGATGCCCCCCGTGCCCAGGAGGAAAAGTGCGATGGACGTGAGCATGAGGACGGTGGCGACGGCAGAGAGAAGCAGGTACTTCCATGCGCCCTCGTAGGCTTCCTTTCCGTCGCGAAGCGCCACGAGGATGACTGCCGACACGGATGTCACTTCGATGAAGACGTAGAGGGAAAAAAGGTCGCGCACCATCGCGATCCCGTTCATGCCGATGAGGGCGATGAGGAGCAGATTCGCGAATGTGAACTGCGCGCGAGTCGTGTCATGCGTCGCCCTCCCGACGAGAAGGGCCGCCATGCCGGCGATCCCGGCGGTGATGAAGAGCATGATCGACAGGGGATCCACGACAAGCGTGAAACCAAGCGCCTTTTCCAGCGGCTGGAGCATCGACCAGTCCAGCGTCACGAAAGGCTGGAGGCACGCGCCGACTGTCTGCACGGCGAACAGGACGAGGCAGACGACCCACGCACCTCCGCGCGCGCTGCGCGGCAGGACATTGATGACGATCAGTGCGAGAAAGGGAAGGAGGAGGAGGATGTCGCTCATCGGCCGCCTCCCAGGACCGCCAGCGCGGTGAGCACGATTGCGGCGGCCCCTGCGATGGACCAGAAGATGTAGCGGTTGACGCTTCCGTTGTGCAGGCGGCGGCTGATCCAGGAGATGCCGTGCGCGACCTTCACCGCGGCGTTGTCGTACAGCCAGTCAATGGCGCGGTCGATGCCGTAGAGCGCCACGGCCACCCCTTTCATGACCCACCGCCCGATTGCATATGGATCGATCCTTCCCGCCTCTGCCACGTCGTAGACAGGCGCGAGCACCGGTGCATGGTGGATATGGTCCACCGCGCCCAGCCCGCGTCCCGTGCGGCGGACACCGAAGGCGTGGTTAAGAAGCGCGAGGAGGAGGACCCCCGCGGTGAGGGATACGAGGAGCGTGCTTGCCGGGAAACCCGCGAATGACCGGCCATGCGTGACCGCGTCTCCGACGGCGGGCTGGATGAGGCCGCCGAGGGGCAGCGCGTTATCCAGGCCGAAGAGGATGCACAACGCCGCCAGCAGGATCATCGGGATGAGCATCGGCAGGGGAGCCTCTTTCACGACCCGGCTCTCATCGGCACGCTTGCCGAAGAACGCGGCGTGGCCCAGCTTCAGGAATGAGGCGGCAGTGAAGAACGAGCCAAGGAGAGCCACCGCGTAGTAGATCCAGCCGCTCTCCAGTGCCGCGTCGTAGACCATCTCCTTGGAGAAGAAGCCGTTGAAGGGCGGCACGCC
>PMDT01000401.1 GCA_003154555.1 Spirochaetaceae bacterium | reverse complement strand
TCCGTGAAGGGGAAACGGTGATCGTCATAGGGGCAGGTCCCCTGGGAATCATGAACCTCTGCGTTGCCAGGGAGTACGGCGCCTCCCGGGTCATCCTTGCCCAGCGCGACGGAGCACGTTTCGAGCAGGCCCGGGGCTTCGAGGCGGATCTGTTGATCAATACATCAAAGGAGAACCTGCTGGAGGTAGTCCGAAGGGAAACAGGAGTGGGTGCAGATTGCGTCATTGTGGCAGCCCCTGAGGCCGCTGCGCAGGAGGAGGCCCTGGACCTCGTCCACAAGAAGGGCAGGATCTGCCTTTTCGCCTCTCTTCCCGCTGGAAAAAGCATGCTTTCACTGGACAGCCGCAAGATCCACTATGGCGAACTTATCGTCCTGGGTGCCAGCGACTCCACGCCCCGGCAGGTGCAAAAGGCCGTCTCTCTCATCGAAAGCAATTGCATTCCCGCGGCCCGGCTTGCCAACCCGATTCTTCCGCTTGCCCGGATCCAGGATGCATTCAAGGTGATGGAGGTGCGCGAAGGGATGCGGGTGGTCCTGCGGCCGTAACGCTGCCCGGTTGCGAGAGCCTCTCATTTTTCAAAGAAAGGCCGCATATCACAAGGCCGGCCTGGCCAGAAACGGTTCAAGCATTTCGGCAGTGGCGATTTCGCGCGGGTAGGGCTGAACGACCTGGACCTTCTCCAGCAATGGCTGATCTCTCTGTCTCCTTCGGCGTGAGGCTGCCTCGCTCCTTGCCACCGTGATAGAATGCGCTTGTCTACGGGCTACCGGCCGGTCCCGATTCTGAGAAGGAGAATCGAGGTGAAAAAAGCAACGCACACGGCAATCCAGAAGGGCGAAAAATACCGCAGCATCTTTGAGCACTCCTCGGTTTCTCTCTGGGAAGAGGACATTTCGAAGCTGAGGTCGAAGCTTGCTGAGCTGAAGAAGGGCAGAAACTTCAACCTTCGCGAGCATCTCACGGCCCATCCCGAGTTCGTGCGGGAAGCCGTTGGCTTGATCGAAGTGACCGACGTGAACCAGGCGACTCTGGGCCTGTTCGAAGCTGACTGCAAAGGGCAGCTTCTCGGCCCTCTCACTCTCGTGCTCGACGATGTTTCGCGGACATCGTTCAGCGGAATGATACTCGCAATCGACGACGGAATCAGCGATATTGAGTCAATATCCGCCGCGGTGACCATTACCGGAAAGAAACTTGCCGTGATCGTCAAGTCCCACATTCCACACGCGGACGCAGCCTATTCCCATATGATCGTCAGCATCATTGACATTACGGCGCGAAAGCTAGCCGAGGAGCGAGAGCTTGAGAGTGCGAACATTCTTCATAGCATTATCGAATCGGCTCCGGATGCCATATTCGTCAAGGACCGGTCGTTGCGGATGGTGTTGTGTAACTCGGTCCATTCCCGGTCCATCGGCAAGGAACCGGAGGACACTTATGGCAAGACAGACGTCGAGAACGGGTGGAGCGCCGAGCTTGTCAAAGGATGCCCAGAGAAGGGGATCGAGGGCTGGGAGAAGAACGAAATGGCAGCCCTCTTGGGGACGACCGTCCAGGTTTCCGACATGCCGACGAGCGGCAACGATGAAACCCGGTATTTCAACTTGGTGAAGATGCCCTTACGTGACCGGGACGGAGCTGTCATTGGCGTTATAGGGATAGGCCTCGACGTCACCAAGCGAAAGCGAGCGGAGGACGAGTTGCGGGAGAGCGAGGAGCGGTACCGATCGTTGTATGTAGACTCCCGGGATGCCATCATGATGCTGTCACCCGAACGGGGTTTTCTCGCCGGCAACCCGGCGGCGATCAAGCTTTTTGGTTGCCGGGACGAGCAGGACTTCACGATTCAGACGGCAGCGAGTCTATCTCCCGAATATCAGCCGGACGGCGTGGCTTCATCTGACAGGTCGCTGGAGATGATGCGTCTTGCCCTGGAGAAGGGCTCGCACCTTTTTGAGTGGACACATCGAAGAATGGACGGGACCGATTTCCCGGCAACGGTCCTGCTGTCGCGGCTTGAAATCAGCGGCACGCGGCTTCTCCAGGCCACCGTGCACGACATCACGAAACAGAAGCAGGCGGAGGCGGCTCTTGCCTGGGAGCGAAACCTTTTCAATATGCTGATGGAGAATCTTCCCGACTACATATACTTCAAGGACAAGATGAGTCGGTTCATCCGCACGAACACGTCCCACGCTCGAGTTCTCGGATTGCGCGACCCCTCGGAGGCGGTGGGCAAAACAGACGCGGACTTCTATAGCGTCGACCACGCGCAGAAGGCGCTCGAGGACGAGCAGAGAATCATCAGCACCGGGAGGCCCCTGGTTGACGTCGAGGAGTGCGAGACCCATCCCGACCGGCCCAATACCTGGGTCCTGACAACGAAAATGACGCTGCGCGACCCCACGGGCGCAATCCTCGGGACTTTCGGAATCTCTCATGATATTACCAGGCGAAAACAACTGGAATTGGCAAACCAGCAACTCGCAACGCTCGTCGAGAGCGCGGACGATGCCATAGTGGGTATTGACCTGGACCGCCGGATAGCCTATTGGAGCAAGGGAGCGGAGCGTCTCTATGGGTACACCGTCGAGGAAATGACCGGCACCGCGACATCTACCTTGATTCCTCCTGACCTTGAAGAAGAAGCCCGGCACATGAGGGAACGAGTCATACGCGGCGAGCAGATTACTCACTATGAAACGGCCCGGCTGCGCAAAGACGGCAAAAGAATCATCGTCTCTCTTACCCTTTCCGCCATTCGCAACCCGGAGGGCAGCATCGTGGGGATGGCATCGACGGCGCGGGATGTCACGGCACAGAAGGCGCTGCAGGCGCAGCTCAACAGGATGCAGCGGCTGGAGAGCCTTGCCACGCTCGCGGGAGGAGTAGCTCATCAGTTCAATAACATCAACACCGTGGTGAAGGGGTATCTCCAGCTTATCCAGTCCGAGAAATCGCTGCCGGCTCGACTCGTATCCTTCGTGGAGGCAGCCAACTCGGGCGTGCAGAAAGCGGTGGACATCACTGATAGTCTCCTGGCGCTGACCGAACCGGGTGGTTCTCTCAGCGCTCTCCGGCTCGAGGTCCTGGCGCGCAGCCTGCTTCCCCTCTATGAGAAGAGGATCGAGGAAGAGAAGGTGCACCTCGTTCTGGACGTCGGCGAGACGCCTCAGGTTCAGGGCGATGAGTCGCGCTTGAAGTTTGTGCTTTCAAGCCTTATCAGCAACGCACTGGACTCGCTCCTGGATCAGCCCGCGCGGGAGGTGTGCGTGAGATCAGGAAACGCGAAGGATGGCGCGTATATCGAGGTGCAGGATTCCGGCTGCGGCATTCCCGAGGAGGACTTGGCTCGGATCTTCTCCCCGTTTTTCTCCGGAAAAGGGGAATGGGCACCGCATGGTTCGCCGCAGGCCAGACTTAAGGGAGTAGGGCTGAGCCTCGCCATCAGCAGCACGACAGTCGCCGAGTACGGCGGCAGGATCGACGTGCAGAGCATAAAGGGGAAGGGGTCGACTTTCAGGGTCCTTATGCCACTGGCGGACGTCATGCATGGTCAGATAGTCGAAGGCGCAGCAGCGCATCGTTTCGGTCATACGAAAGCTTGAAGAACAGGGAGAAATCGTCGTGGCGCGCGCCGGAGAGGAGGAGTTGGTGGTATGACGGTCGACTATAAAAAGCTCGCGGAACCATCGGTTCAGGTGGCGGAGGCGGTCACGCGCTGGAATAATGACCCGGAGATCCTTCATTTCATCCGGCCCAGCAAGAACCAGGACGAGTTCGGAAAAAAGAAGATTGTCACCGTTGATGACCTTGCCGAGCGGATGCGCCGGCAGACGATCTACCTGGTCTATCTAGACGATCAACTGATCGGCGAGCTGGGCTTTGAAGTGGACCCGGAGCTTCTGCACAAGAAGGAAAAAGGGACCGCCTGGCTGGGTATTGCCCTTGGTGAGGCGGCGGCGCGGGGCAGGGGAATCGGCGGTGCTGCAATACGCTACCTTGAGGACCAGATCAGGATCGCCGGCTGCAGGAGAATCGAGCTGGGTGTTTTCGAGTTCAATGCCAGGGCGATTGGACTGTATCGCAAGATGGGCTATGTCGAGATCGGCAGGATCCCGGCTTTCACCTGGTGGCAGGGAAAAATGTGGCAGGACATCCGCATGGAGAAGTACCTGTAGAAAGCCGCCGCCGCCGCTCGATCGAGCGCGCTTTTTTCATCCCTCCCCGTTCGCCACGAAGTTGTTGTAGTAGTACTCCAGCCCGTCCACCAGCGCCTGCCAGGAGGCCTCAATGATGTTTTCGTCCACGCCCACCGTATCCCAGGTCTGCTCGCCGTCGGACGTCGTAATAAAGACGCGCACGCGTGCCGCTGTTGCCCGCTCGGGATTCAGAACGCGGACGCGGTAGTCGGTGAGCTTCAGCTTCTGCAGAAAAGGGTGCAGCGGGAGGAGCGCGTCACGGAGCGCTCCGTTGAGCGTGTCCACGGGACCGTCGCCGACAGAAGCGCCCATCAGCAGGTTGCCGTTTGCGCGGACAAAGAGGCGTCCCACGGTCTTCGCCGGCGTCCCCGCCGACTTGTAGTTCTCCAGGTGATAGTTGCTGAGCTCCAGGAGCGACTTGTACTGACCCAAAGCGCGACGGATCACGAGGTCGAACGACGCTTCGGCCGCCTCGTACTCGAATCCTTTTTCCTCCAGCTCCTTGAGCTCGACCAGGAGACGCGAGACGACTTCTGACGATTTTTCATAATCACCGTACCGCGCCATTTTTTTTACGATCGTGGACTTGCCGGCAAGCTCTGAAAGAAGGACTCGACGCTCATTGCCGACAAGAGCCCCGTCCACGTGTTCCATGAGGCGCGGCGCCTTGCTGATGACGTCGGCATGCTGACCTGCCTTGTGGGAGAAGGCTGCCTCGCCGACATACGGCTGGCGCTTGTCAGGGATGATGTTCGCCTTCTCCGCGACGAAGCGCGAGAGCCCAGTGAGAAGATTGAGGTTCGCGCAGGCGGCGGCCTCGTCCCCCATTTTCAGACATAGCGTTGGGATCAGCGTGCACAGGTTCATATTCCCGCAGCGCTCGCCCCATCCGTTGATCGTGCCCTGGACGTGCATGGCGCCGCGCTCGAGGCCGGCGAGAGTATTTGCTATCGCGTTGCCCGTGTCATCGTGAAAGTGCAGGCCGACCGGTCCCAGCTCTTTCATCGGGAGCTCGGAGAGGATGCGGGCTACTTCGCCGGGGAGGGTGCCCCCGTTGGTATCACAGAGGACGAGGCAATCGGCGCCCGCATCCCGTGCGGCGCGCAGCGCGGCCAGAGCATATGCGGGATCGTCCTTGTAGCCGTCGAAAAAATGCTCAAGGTCGTAGAAAACCTCGCGCCCCGCCGCCTTCAGTGCGGAAAGGGAATCCGCGATCATGCGAAGGTTTTCATCTTCCGTGGTCTGCAACACCTCCCTGACGTGAGCCTTCCAGGTCTTGCCGACCACGATGACAGTGGGCGTTTCTGCCTGGAGGAGCGCGAGAATCTGCGGATCCGTGCCGGCCTTGCCCAACGGCTTGCGGGTCGATCCGAATGCCACGACCTTCGCGTGGCGAAGGCGCTCCTTGCGCATCCGCTGGAAGAACTCACTCTCTTTGCGGTTGGAGAGAGGAAAGCCTCCCTCGATGTAGTCGATGCCCATTTCGTCCATGGCCAGGGCGATCTGGACCTTGTCCTCCAGCGTGTAGCTGATGCCCTGGCCCTGCATGCCGTCCCGTAGTGTCGTGTCGTAGATGATCGTGCGCCGGCCGCTCATGTCTCCTCCCGCTCGTGCGTCGAGAGAAGATACGGCATCCAACCGCCTTCGGCGATTATCGCCTCCATGAAAGGCGGGTACGGAGACAGCGTGACCTGCTCTCCCCCGGGCAGGAAGAGAAGCCCCTTCTCCAGATCGATGCCGAGCTCGTCTCCTTCTGCCACGCGCTCGGCGACACCCGTCGCCTCGACGATCGGAAGGCCGATATTGATGGCGTTGCGGAAGAAGATGCGCGCAAAGCTTTCCGCCACGACGCAGGAAAATCCAGCGGCCTTGAGCGCGATGGGTGCATGCTCGCGCGAGGACCCGCATCCGAAGTTGCGGCCCGCCACCATGATGCTTCCCGCGTGCGCAACTGTCTCGAATCCCGGTCGGGCATCCTCCATGCAATGCGCGGCAAGCTCTATCGGATCGGTGGTGACCAGGTACCGGGCAGGTATGATCTCGTCGGTGTTCACGTCGTTGCCGAACACCACGGCGCGTCCGTTGATCTGCATCAGGTGCCTCCCTGCTTCCCGGCCACTTCCACCGGGCTTGCAACCCTTCCCGCAACGGCGCTCGCCGCTGCCGTGGCGGGCGAGGCGAGATACACCTCGCTGTTGCGATGGCCCATGCGGCCGACAAAATTCCTGTTCGTCGTCGACACGCAGCGTTCCCCGTCGGCCAGTATTCCCATGTGACCTCCCAGGCATGGCCCGCACGTGGGAGGAGAAATGACCGCACCCGCATCGAGAAAGACATCGAAAAGCCCTTCATGGAGCGCCTGGCGATAGACGCCCGGCGTGGCGGGGATCACGATGCAGCGGGTGCCTGCCGCCACTTTCCGCCCTGCAAGCACCTGTGCGGCGAGCCGCAGGTCCTCGATGCGGCCATTCGTGCAGCTTCCGATGATTACCTGGTCAATGCGGATGTCCTTCACGTCACCCGCGTCGCGGATATTCTGCGGCAGGTGCGGCAGGGCGACCACGGGCTCGAGCGCCGAGACGTCCATGCGCACAACGCTCTCATACTCTGCGTCGGCATCCGGGGCAACATGCGCCCAGGGCAGCCGCGTCCTGCCCGCGAGGTACTCCGTCACCCTGGCGTCTGCGGCGAATATGCCATTCTTCGCTCCTGCCTCGATGGCCATATTCGCCATTGTGAGCCGTGCCTCCACGGAGAGCGCGTCGATCGCTGCTCCGCCGATCTCCAGTGACTTGTACGCCGCCCCCGACACGCCGATTTTTCCGATCAGGGCAAGGATAAGGTCTTTGCCCGTCACCCATGGACGAATCGCCCCTTCAAAATCGACCCGTATCGTCGGGGGCACGCGGAGCCATGCTTTTCCCGTGAGGTAGAAGCCCGCGAGGTCCGTGGATCCCACGCCGGTGGAAAAGGCGCCCAGAGCACCGTACGTGCAGGTGTGGGAATCCGCGCCAATGACCATCATGCCGGGCAGGATCGCGCCGAGCTCGGGCAGGAGGGCGTGCTCGACGCCGACCTCGCCCTGCTCGAAGAAATGCGTGCCCGGATGGCGCCTGCTGAAATC
>PMDT01000009.1 GCA_003154555.1 Spirochaetaceae bacterium | reverse complement strand
CCTGCCCCTCAGCCAGCAGCTCTCGGGAACACGGGATCCCCTGCCCGTGGATACCATCGTGGATGCCGCCCTCCAGTTTTCCGGTGCATCCGATGCCGACGCTGCAGCAGCCAAGGACAAGCTGGAGGGCCTGGTGCAGCGGTTCAGCGCCGAGGTTGCCGACGTGACCAGCCAGTCAGAACTGGGTGAAAAGGCGCTCACGTTCCTGCACAAGAACGTCTTTTCGGGCTACTCGACCTTGCAGACGCGCGTGGACACGGCGCTTGAAACGGGCATCTACAACTGCGTTTCCTCGGCCGTCCTTTACATGATCGTGGCGCGGTCCGTCGGTCTCTCCGTCGGCGGGGTGAGAACGACAGATCATGCATTCTGCACGGTTCTCGTCAACGGTCAGCCGGTCGACGTGGAAACCACGAACCCGCTCGGCTTCAATCCCGGGGCGAAAAAGGAGTTCACCGATTCGTTCGGCAAGGTCACCGGCTACGCCTACGTGCCGCCCGGAGACTACGCGAACCGGCAGAGCATCGGCGAAAAAGAGCTCCTCAGCCTGATCCTCAACAATCGGGTGTCGGAGAGCTGGGACGTGCGGGCCTACAAGGACGCCCTCCAACCGGCGGTAAGCGCGTTCACGCTGATGGGCACGGATGACAGCAGGAAGCTCCTGACCGGCGCATTCACCAACTACATCTCGTGGCTGGGCATGCATCAGCAGTTCAGCCAGGCGGTGCAATTCACCGACTCCGTGAAGGCGTCCTTCGGCGGGATTGTCGACATCGAGCAGCCACGGCGTGACATCTACCACAACTGGATCGTGGGCATGATCACTATGAACGATTACACGGACGCCGACGCCCTGCTCTCGCAGTCAGCGGTGAGGGCGACGCTGCAGGACGCCGACTGGACTGCGCTGTTTGTCGACGTCTTCCAGCTCCGAGCCCAGTCGCAGGCGGACACCGGAGACTATGCTTCCGCGGCCGCGACTGTCGCGGATGGCCTGAAGAAGCTTGGCAAGCCCGATGCGCTGTTGCGCTCCTATGAAGTTTACGTCCACGACTCGGTGGCGTTTCTCTTCAACGCCCGCAAGCTGGCCGAAGCCCGCAGCGTCGCGGAGCAGGGGCTGGCCGTCTACCCGGACAGCCGCATGCTCCAGCAGGACCTGGACCTGATAAAGAAATCCTCGCACTGATCGGCGGCAGCACTGGCTGCGCGCCCGGTCGGCGCGCCTTCCGCTGTCCTTGACAGCCGGTCCGGCATGTTGTATGCAACACGCCATGTCCGAAGATGTGGCCACCAGGATCGGCATTATCGGTGCAGGTGCCTGGGGTACCGCAATCGGCAAGGTTATCGCGGAGAAAGGCCGCCCGGTGGACGCCTGGTGCTATGAGCCGAACGTCGCCGCGGAGATCAACGCCTCCCATACGAATGAACGCTTCCTTCCCGGCACCCGGCTGCCCGAGCTGCTCCATGCCTCGACCGACATGAGCGCGGTTGCAGAAGGCTGCGCGCACCTCTTTATCGCCCTTCCGTCGCTCTACCTGCTCTCGAGCTTCAAGCAGATACTTTCCTGCCTGAGCATCCGGGAGGGCCGCACGATCATCTCCATCCTGACAAAGGGTTTCATCGAGACACCGTCGGGAATACGCCTCATCACCGAGGCGATGGANNATCACGGGGCTCATCAGCGCCTCGCGGAGCGGCCGCAACTCCATACGGGTGCGCGAGCTCCTGTCGGGTGGAAGCCTCGTTGTCTTCTCATCGCTCGACGTCCGCGGCGTGCAGATCAGCGCCGCGCTGAAAAACGTCGTCGCCATCGCTTTCGGGATCCTGGACGCTCTCAAGGAAAACTCGCCACAGTTCGGCGACAACACGGAATCGCTGCTCCTGGCCGCAGGATTGAACGAAATCCAGGTGCTGGGCCGCGCGATGGGCGCCACGCACCCTGAGACATTCACGTCGATTGCGGGAGTGGGAGATCTCGACGTCACGTGTCGCAGCATCCACGGCCGCAACAGGCGCTTCGGCCGCGAGATCGTGCTGAAAAAGCTGATCGACAGATGCACATCCATCGACGATGTGATCACAAGCGTGCCGAGCTTCGGTTACATCGCGGAAGGGATCATGACGGCGAAGTGGGTGCACGCCCTGGCAAGCCAGCGGAAGCTCGCGCTTCCCATCATCGGCGGCGTCTACCGGATCCTCAACCGTGAAGTGGAACCTCTCACGGAAGTCGGGACCATGCTGGACCGCATCATCAGCCGTTCGAAGGCGGGGAGACCAGGGCGCGCCGGGTCTGCTCTCCTCCGTGGTACCGCTGAATGGGCGTCACNNGCGTCACGCCTAACTCACCGCGGATCAACGCCCTGATCGCCTGGGCATAGGCATCCGCGCCGGGCATGGTCGTGACGACCGGGATTCCCCTGCTGTTTGCCGTTGCCCGGATGGAAACCTCGTCCGTGCGAGGACCCTTCCCCGTTGGCGTGTTGATGATGAGCTGAATCCTGCCATCGCGGATAAGATCGAGGAGAACGGAATCTCTTTCGCTCACGCGATGCACGACGTCAGCCGGGATGCCGTTCTCCTTGAGGAAAGCTGCCGTACCCGCTGTGGAGAGGATTGAAAAACCCAGGTTGTGGAGCTGGTGTGCCACGGAAACCGCGAGCTGCGTCTTGTCCGCGTTTTTCACGCTGATGAAAACTGTCCC
>PMDT01000170.1:10505-13594 GCA_003154555.1 Spirochaetaceae bacterium | reverse complement strand
TGGCATTTGTACTCCGTGGCATTTGCGGCGGTCCGTGCGGAGGCCCCGTGTGCCCCCCCTTTTCAAAATGGTCAATTTGCGGATACTGGCGAGAGGAGGAGAGCGATGCCCGTCCGGATACCCAATGACCTGCCGGCCCGCAAAATTCTGGCGCAGGAGAACATCTTCGTCATGACGGACGAACGCGCCGGCCACCAGGACATCCGCCCCCTGCGTATTGCCGTGCTCAACCTCATGCCCACGAAGATCGTGACCGAGACCCAGATCCTGCGCTTGCTCGGCAACAGCCCGCTGCAGATCGACATCACCTTCATCCGCATGGGCACGCATGAATCCAAGAACACTCCGACCGAGCACCTGGACGCCTTCTACGAATCGCTCGATGCGGTCCTCCACGAGCGCTTCGACGGCCTGGTCATCACCGGCGCACCCGTGGAGACGCTGGAGTTCCCGGAGGTCGATTACTGGCCCGAACTGGTGGAGCTCATGAACTGGAGCCGTACGAACGTGTGGTCAACACTCCATATCTGCTGGGGAGCCCAGGCGGCGCTGTTCCACCACTTCCGCATCCCCAAATACCCCGTGGCGTCGAAGGTATTCGGCCTCTTCCCTCACACGGTGCTCGATCCGCACGAGCCGATCATGCGCGGCTTCGACGAGGTATTCCTTGCCCCGCACAGCCGGCATACCGAGGTGCGCCGGTCCGACATCGAGGCGGTGGAAGGCCTGAAGCTCCTGGCAGTGTCCGACGAGGCTGGCGTTTACATGGCGCTTTCAGAAGACGGCCGCATGGTTTTCGTCACCGGCCACCCCGAATACGACCGCCTTACCCTGAAAGCGGAATACGATCGCGACATGGCGAAGGGCCTTCCCATCGCGGTCCCCAGGAACTACTTCCCCGACGACGACCCCCAGCGCGAACCCCAGGTGACGTGGCGTTCCCACGCCCACCTTCTCTATTCGAACTGGCTGAATTACTGCGTCTACCAGGGCACGCCATTCGACCTCGCCAAGCTTCCGACAACCGATATGCCGCCGACAAAGGAGTAGGAGGGCCGGACCTACTCCACGTCGAGCACACGCTCGTCGTTGCGGGCAATGATGCGTCTGCCCGGTGGAACGACGATGAAGTCATCATCCCACGGGCCGTTGAAAAGGCGGCTGAGGAGCGACATGTTTCCCTGCCGCACCTCGAAATCCCAACCGAGCTTTGCCGCATCGGCGCGACCCTCCTCGATAAGCTCTGTCTCGTCCGTGATGCCCATCGTGAGGTAGAGGTACCTGGAGTAGTTCTTGCGCCAGTCCCCGACGGTCGATGCCAGGAAATCGGCATTCTCCCTGCCGTACTTCTCCACCATCTGCTCGTAGCTCTCGGTGAGCCCCAGCTTGCCCATCACGCCCTGCTTGCCGTAGGCGGGCCGGGAATAGTCGCTGCTCTCGTCGATATTGCGTTCGGACCATCCCGTCGTGAGGTAGTACGTGCCAGGATGCGCGTCGAAATACTCCCGGTAGGCGGCGCGCGACCCGAAGAAGAACGTAATGCAGTCGTGGCCGCGCGGTACCACGAGGGGGATGTCGCGCGCCGTCACGCCCACAAGGCCATCGTTGCATCGGGCGTAGCCCAGGAGGATCGCCGCGTAGCCTGCCGTGGGGTCGACCGCATCCACGGCCGCCTGGACCCGCGCCACCATGTCGGGCGTCTCCAGGTCGTGCAGACCCTTGCGGAGGAACTCCAGGTCCACAAGCGCGGGTGAGGTTGCCGCGAGCCAGCAGGCTTCGCGGTGGATGATCTCGCAGCCGATGAACTTCAATTTGCGATTCTGCACGGTCCGCATGGACTCCCTCCGCAGCCACGGTAGACCGTGGCATTTGAGCGGCCACGCCGGCCACCGTACCTTGCGCGGTACCCCGCGCAGTTCGGTGGCATTTGTACACCGTGGGCCGCGCGGCAGGGAAGGGCTGTGCTGTGCCTGCCTTTGCCTTTGACTATCGGCGCTCCCGAAAGTATTATAATTTCACTATATATGCGTTTAACGAGAGCAAAGGAGCGACCTTTTTCATGTACACAGTGACACCAAGAGAGCGCACATTCACGTTGGCCGGCATCATGCTGGCACTGCTTCTGGGCGCGTTGGACCAGACGATCGTCGCCACGGCGATGCCGAAGATCCTCCAGGACCTGAACGGTCTGAACCTGTACTCCTGGGTGGTGACGGCCTACCTGCTGGCGTCCACCGCGATGATTCCCATCTACGGAAAACTTTCCGACCTCTACGGCCGCAAGGTGATCGTTTTCATCGGCGTGATCCTCTTCCTCATTGGTTCGGTGCTGTCAGGCCAGTCGCGGACCATGATCGAGCTGATCGTCTTCCGCGCGATCCAGGGGCTGGGGAGCGCCGGCATCTTCTCCATGGCCTTCACGGTCATCGCGGACCTTTTCTCCCCCGCTGAGCGCGGGAAGTACCAGGGGCTCTTTGGCGCGGTGTTCGGCATTGCGAGCGTCATCGGACCGTGGCTGGGCGGGCTCCTCACGGACAACCTGTCGTGGCGCTGGGTCTTCTACGTNNGAGCATCGACTGGTGGGGGTCGGCCGCGCTGCTGGTCGGCATCATTCCCATCCTGCTCGCCTTGACGGTCGGCGGCCAGGAATATCCCTGGGGCTCCTGGCAGGTGATCGGCATGTTCGTGCTGGGCGCCGTCGGCATCCTGATCTTCTACCTGGTGGAGCGCCGGGCGAAAGAACCGCTGCTTCCCTTCGACCTGTTCCGGAACAGGACGTACGTGATCGGCAATCTTGCGGCTCTTTTAATCGCGGGCGTCGGCTTCTTCGGCGCAATTGTCTTCCTGCCCATCTACATGGTCATGGTCGTCGGCGTCTCGGCCAGCGCCGCGGGCTTGACGATCATGCCGCTCACCCTGGGGCTGGTCGTCACGAGCTTCATTTCCGGGCAGGTGGTGAGCCGAACGGGGAAGTACAAGGTGCTGCTCCTCATCGGCACGGCGGTCGTGTTCGTCGGCTACTGGCTGATGCTCGGGCTGCGCGTGGACACGACGCGTGCGCAGGTGACCTGGCGGATGATCATCATGGG
>PMDT01000170.1:0-10420 GCA_003154555.1 Spirochaetaceae bacterium | reverse complement strand
GACCAGATCAAGACGCAGCTCACCGGCACGTACACGAAGATTGAAGCGGTGATGACGAAGAACGACCAGGCGGCGCTCGCAAGCCTCCTCGCCGATCCGCAGGTCCCCGCGGAGACGAAGACCATGCTCCAGGGTGGCGGCATTGCCGCGCAGGTGAAAGCGGGCATGGAGGCGCAGTACCAGGAGATCTCCGCCGCGCTTTCAACGGGCACGAGGGCCGCGCTCACGGGGCTGCTGTCGGATCCGACGCTGCCCGCTCCGCTCAAGGCCCAGCTCGGCCAGGTGACAATTTCCTCCCTGGCGAATCCGCAGGCGGTCAAAGGGATCCTTGCCGGCGTCAAGCAGGGCATGGACGCGCAGGCGCCCGCGATCATTGCGCAGGCGACGTCGTCGGCGCTGGACAGCATCAGGAAATCCTTCGATACGCTTGCCATGACGCTCACGAATGGCGTCAACCTCGCATTGAAGCGGGCCTTTACGGACGCGATTCTCCGTGTCTATTTCCTGGGCATGTTCGTGATCGTGGCGGGTTTCATCGTCACGCTTTTCCTGCCGGAGCTCGCCTTGAAGAAGACGTCCGGCAACGCGCAGGCCATGGCGCTCGCCGAGGGTGGCGGCGGCAGCGAGCCGGTGAATGCGCATGGGACCGATCCGGGCGCCGTCGCCGAGGGGCGCAAGGAGGAAGAAGGCGCGCCTGTCGGTTCTCCCGCTCCCGAACCGGAAACCTGATTCCAAAGGGGCCGGTGGCGAACCCCGCGTGCCGCCGGCCCTCTCTTTACCTCCAGGCAAAATACAAGTAATTTCTTCCTGGGAATCCCACTCACCAAGACGGCACGATTAGAAAACGGAGAGCACGCCCATGCCCAAGCATCAGTTCCAGGCTGAAGTCAACCAGCTCCTCACGCTCATCATCCATTCGCTGTACTCGAACACCGAGATCTTTCTCCGCGAGCTCATCTCCAACGCCTCCGACGCGCTGGACAAGCTGAAGTACCTGACGCTCACGCAGGAGGATTTCAAGGGTGTGCCTTTCGCCCCGCGCATCGACATCTCCTTCGACACGAAGGACCGCACGACTCTCTCCATCTCCGACACCGGCATCGGGATGAACGACAAGGACCTCGAGGAGAATCTCGGCACGATCGCCCGATCGGGCACAAAGGAGTTCATCCAGGCCATGGCGGCGGATGCGCGCAAGGGCGCGGGCCTCATCGGCCAGTTCGGCGTGGGCTTCTATTCCTCCTTCATGGTGGCCGACACCGTGGAGGTGCTCACCCGTCGCATTGGCGAGGAGAAGGGGTGGAAATGGACCAGCGACGGCAAGGGGGAATATGATATCGTCGAAGCCCCGCGCGACACCTCCGGTACCACCGTCATCCTCCATCTCAATGAAGCCGGCAGGGAGTATGCCGACCGTTGGCGCGTGGAAGAGATCATCCGCAAGTATTCGAATCACATCGCCTTCCCCATTCACCTTCACTACACGGAGAAAGGTGAGCACGGCGGCACGGTGGAGAAAGACGCGCAGGTGAACTCCGCCCTCGCGTTGTGGCGCCGGCCGAAAGCAGACCTGAAGGAGGAGGATTACAAGGAGTTCTACAAGACCCTCACGCACGACACGGATGACCCTCTCCTCTGGATTCATCTCTCGGTGGAGGGAGCGCTCGCTTACACGACACTCTTCTACATTCCCTCCCGCGCCCCTTTCGACCTGTACCGTTACGACTACCAGCCCGGCGTGAAGCTCTACATCAAGCGCGTGTTCATCACGGAGAGCGAGAAAGAGCTCTTGCCCGTCTACATGCGCTTCGTGCGGGGGATCATCGACTCGGAGGACCTGCCGCTGAATGTGAGCCGGGAAATTCTCCAGAAGAACCGCATCATGGAAAACATCCGCACCTCGTCGGTGCGCAAAATTCTCCAGGAGCTCGCCCTGCTCACGAAGGACAAGGAGCGCTACGAGACGTTCTGGAACGAGTTCGGCCGTGTCCTCAAGGAGGGCGTGCTGCAGGATTTCGAGCACAAGGAGCAGCTCCTGGAGCTCGTGCGCTACAAATCCACGGCCATGACCGGATGGACGAGCCTCTCCGAATACCGCGACCGGATGCAGAAGGACCAGAAGGCGATCTACTACATCACCGGCGGCCGCGAATCCGGTCTCCGCAGCTCGCCCCTCCTGGAGACGTACAAGGCCCGCGGCATCGAGGTGCTCGTCATGGATGACGAGATCGACGACATCGTCGCCGGTTCCATCGGGAAGTTCATGGATGTGGACCTGAAGGCCGTCAACCGGTCGGCCACCGCGGATGACTTGAAGACCGAAGAGGACACCGGGCGCGCCGCCGCCATCGATCCGCTCATCCAGAAGCTGAAGAAGTCGCTCGGCGGCCTCGTGAAGGATGTGCGCGCATCCAACCGGCTTTCCGATTCGCCGTCGTGCATCGTCGTGGACGAGCACGATCCCACCATGCAGATGCAGCAGATCATGAAGATGATGGGCAACAAGGACCTGCCTGACGTGAAGCCGATCCTGGAGATCAACCCGACGCATCCCATCGTGACGAAGCTCGCCGCGGTGAGCGACGAGGCGGTCATCGACGATATGAGCCGGCTGCTGCTCGAGCAGGCCCTGCTCGTGGAGGGTGGCGAGCTCGTGGATCCGGCGGGATTCGTGAAGAGGCTGAATCGGGCCCTGGAAAAGTCCCTGTAGCGGCAGCCGCGGGGGAACACGAAGGCTTCCACGGTAGACGCGCCCTTTGTTTTGGGGGAGGATGCGTCATGCGGAAGGGGACCCATTGAAAAAACTTCTCGGCGTGCTGGCCAAGATTCTCCTTTCCATCCTCTGCGTCGTCGTGCTGGCTGGTCTTTTCCTCGTGGGCAGGTGGCTCGTCCGGCGGGAAGACCCCACGGCGTTCATCCCGGACACGTACACGGCCTATCTCCAGGTGCCGTCCATCCGCGGCATCTATGATACCTGGCTGAATCTCGAAGCGGTGGACCTCGTACTGTCGCGACCGGACCTGGCCGCATATCGACGGGTGGTGGCCGATGTGCGGGGGCTCGCCCTCACGAAATCCCCGCTGCTGCGGACGCTTCTCGACGTCCATGCGGACGTCATTCTCCTCAAGGACGGGAAGCTGCTGATGGTGCTTGACCTTGGCTGGCGCGGCATCGCGAGCCCCCTGGCGCGCATCGTCGGCCCGGTGCTGAATGTCCGGGGTTTCAGTTTCCTGAACGACTCGGGCACGCCGTTGTACCGCTACACCACGGGCGGGACGACCATCCACGCGGCCTTCGCGGAAAACGTCGCGATCCTGTCGCTGGATGCCTCCGTGGTGAAAGAGGCGCTGGAGCGGCGCGCAACGGGGACGGGGCTCGCCATGAGGGCAAGCCGGGACCTGCTGGACCGCATCCGGCTGCGCCGATCCGACGCCGTGCGCATCCTCGTCGACACCGCGAGTCTCTCCACCCGCCTGCTCGCGGGGTCCTCGACGGGTGACAGGGTGCTGGGCGCGGTGAAGATTCCCGGCCAGTCGATGCTCGACGTGACGCTGAGCGACACGTCGCTGCGCCTCGGCGCCCAACTCCCGCTCGATGTGGCGATGCCGGAGCTCGGGAAGACACTCGCGACCGCGCCGGCGCCGCTGGGGGTGCTCCGTTTCGTGCCCGACTCCGCGTACCTCCTCACGGCGTCATCCCTTGCCCCGCTTCGCGGGTTGTACCAGCTCGCCGCGGACTTCCAGGGCAAGGACGTCCAGGACATCTTCACGCGCGCCGATGCGGGCGCCCGTTCGGTGCTGGGCATGGGAATCGACCAGCTCCTGTTCTCCTGGGTCGGCGCGGAGCTGGGGGCATTCATGCTGCCCACGTCCGCGGACCCTGTCTTCTTCGCACGCATCAGCAGCCAGGAGTCCTTTCAGCGCGCCCTCACGGCGCTGGCCGGTTCCGCGGTGGCGGGCAAGGACAGCTCCCTCGTGATTGACGGCAGCCGCATCGATCGGCTCACCATCCCATGGTACGTCGGCCTTGTCCTGGACGTGCTCGGCGTGAACGTTCCCGAGCCGTATTTCGTCACCCGCGGCGACTACCTCTTCGCCTCGCTCGACGCGACGAATCTCTCCGCCGTCCTGAAGGCTGCCGACACGGGGAGCAATATCGCCGCGGGGAACCTGTATGCATCCCTCTCCCGCGGCATCCCGTCGGACCCCACCTTCATGGTCTGGTACGACATCACGCGGACCGAGCCATTTTTCATCAAGGGAGCGGGGATATTTGCGGACATCCTGCGCCTGTACACGAGCGGCATCGCAGCGGTGCGCGCCACACCGACCGAGCTGCAGGTGTCGCTGTCGGCCGCGCGGGTCGTCGGCGGGGGCGCGCGGCTGGCAGCGGGCTTCCCCCTGGCGCCGGAGAAAGGCGTCGGACAGGATCTCCTTGCATTCCGCTTCGCCGATTCCCGCGCCGCGCGCCTGTCCTGGGTGAAGGCGAAAAGCCTGCTCGTGCTCGCCGACGCGGGCGGCACGCCGATCGCTCAGGCGCAGCTCGACCCTGACACGCGCCTTGTGCCGGAGCAGAACGCAGACGGCGCGCTTGCCGCGCTCTGGGCCGTCTCACCGAGCGGGACGATTTGGCGCTTCGGTCCCGCCCTGATCCCCCAGGCACCCTTTCCTGTCGCTTCGGGAATCGTGAGCACCATGCCTCCCATCGTGATCGGGGGGAGCCTCGCCCTGTTCTCCCGCAACGACGCGGCGATCGTGCTCATCGGGGCGGACGGCGCGCGCCGCCTGCTCGCGCAGCACCTGGATGCGCCGCTGCTCGCTGCCCCTGACGTTGTCGGCGCACGGATGGCATTCTACCCCAAGAGCTTCGATGCGCACGTGCATCTCACCGACCTCGACGGAACGGAAGAGCCGGGCTGGCCCGTCGCGGCGTCCGGTATTTCCTTCTGCTCACCGCGCATCGTCGCCACGGGAGACTCGGTCGACGTCTTCTTCCTCACCCAGGCGGGCGTGCTCCATGGCTGGGACGCGACGGGCATGCCGCTTCCCGCGTTCCCCCTGAACCTGCCCGGTGTCTATTACGCAAACCCCGAGATCCTGTCGGCAGGCGGGCGGCCCGTTCTTGCCATCCTCGCCCAGGATGGAACGCTGTCGCTCGTGGGCATGGACGGGAGCATCCTGCGGCAGGTCAGGGCCCCTGACGTGGATGGGAAGACGGCACGAATCTTCATCGGCGATGTGAACCACGACGGAGGAAACGAAATACTCCTGTACGGGTCCGGGGCATTCATCGCCGGTTACGACGCTGCCCTTCGTCCGCTGCCGGGCTACCCTCTGAAGGGTGTGACCCGGCCCCAGCTCGTTGACCTTGACCAGGACGGCACGCCGGAGCTGGTAACCGCGGGCATCGATGGCAAAATATACGCCTATGCAATGACGAGGATGCAACAGTGAAAAGAAGGGGACCGGCCCTGATCGCGTGCGCGGGCGCCGCGGTCGTCCTTCTCCTGCTCGCCTCCTGCGCGAGCGTTCCTGTCACCACCGTGGGGAACCCGCCGGAACAGGCAGGCGCCACGCTGGATGCATTCACCTCCCGCCTGCTCGATCTCGAGATCACGCCCGACCGTGCACGCCTCTTCGCGTTGCGTACGGAGCTGGACCGCGCGGCCGCGCACACGGGGGCAGGCAGGCATGACCAGGCGGCCCTGGAGAGCCTCCGTGCGGAAGCCGCCTTTCAGGCGGGTGACCAGGCGGCCGCGCGAAGGCTCGTGGAGAGCGCCGCCGCGCTGTCGCAGGAGGTGGAAGGTGTCTGGGTCGTGCGCGCCGCCCTTGAGCCCGACCCCGCACGGAGCCTCGCGCTGGTGGAAAAGGGAATTGCCATTGCCGACGGGACGGCGCGCCTGCTCTGCGTCCGCGGTGAAGCGCTCCTCAAGGCGGGCCGCTATGCCGAGGCCGCGCAGGACCTCGACGAGGGGTTGCGGTCGCTGGACGAGCGCTATCGTGCGCTGTATGGGCCGGACCGCGAGCGTGCATTCGCGCTTGCCCGCGTGGCCCGCGATACGAGTGGCGGGAGCCCCGTGCAGCAGCCTCTTTCGCCGGACAGCGTTCTGACATACCGCGCCATGGTGGAGCAGGCGCTCGCGCAGACGCGTCTCCTCGCGGCGCTCAGTCCCTCTGCCAACCCGACATTCGCGGGGATTTTGCCGGCCCTCTCCTCGGCCGGCCTGCTCCGCGATTCCTCCGTTGCACCAGATACGCCCGCGCGTCGAAAGGATGTCGCGTATTTTCTGTGGGGGCTCGTTGCGCGCTCCGAACACGATCCGACATTGCTCACGCGCTACCGGCGGAAATACACGGTGAGCCCGGTTCCGGATGTCTCCGTCGACGCACCCTGGTTCGATGCCGTGCTCGGGACCGTGGAGAAAGAGATCATCGATCTGCCGGACGGGATGAGCTTCAAGCCCGATGATCCGGTCACCGGCCTCGCATACCAGGAAATGCTCGCCAAGCTCACAGCGCTCTACCGCTAGCCCCCTTCCTTCACAGATGAAAATGAGGTATTCTCCCGTGATACCCCAGGAGGCAAAAAAGAATGAAGCTGACGGTCGAGCAGGTTGCAAAATTGACGAAGTTGTCCGTTCCCACCCTTCGCGTCTACGCGTCCCGGCAGAAACTGGGAAAAAAAGAGGGGAACAAGCGATATTTCTCGCAGGATGATGTGAAGAAGCTGCTGAAGGGCGCTTCCGCGGCTCCCTCGAAGAAAGCGCCGGCAAAAAAGGCGGCGACGAAAGCGCAGAAGAAAGTCGCGAAGAAGCCCGCGAGGGCTTCGCGCAAGACCGTGACGGCGGCGCCTGCAGCAAAGCACGCCGAGCCCGTGAAGACCCAGAAAGCGGAAAAAAAATCCTTCTGGAGCTTTCTCCGGCGGACGCCGAAGGAGAAAGTTACATTAATGGACGCGAAGGGACTCCGCAGACAGGCGTAGGACCTTCGAGGCACGACCGGGTCCGGTTGATGCGCTGTTATGTTGCTTTCTTCCATGCTTCCTGTCGGACATAACAGGGTGGCTCTGTGCCGCGTCTTCTGACGGACGGCCTTTTCCGCCGCCGCGCAATCGTCGTCGACGCGCTCCTTCTCTCGCGTGCCGACGACGCAATGAAATCCGATCTTCAATGGCTGGCGCGCTTCTATCTCATCGTTGCCATCGGTGCCCCCGCGCGGCGCGCTGTCGCGTCGCCCGACTTTGACCGCGTGGCAGGAGGGGATCTCGCATCGCATCTGCGCGCCCGAGCCATCGAGACCTACGCCTCGTGGCGCATTGGGACCGCACTCGCGCCGGCTTTCCGAAAGTTCTTTCGCTGCTCGACATCCGCGGCCGTCGCCAGGGCCCTCCATGAAATACGCACCTTTGAGACGGAATCCCCCATCATCATCGACGACGAGCTGCTCCGCGCGCGCGTCGCACGCATGAAGAGCCGCGGCGAGCGCGTGGTGTTCACAAACGGCATCTTCGACCTGCTGCACATCGGGCATCTCCGGCTTCTCGAGGGAGCGCGCGCGCTGGGCGATCGCCTGGTCGTCGGCATCAACAGCGACGCGTCGACGCGCGCCCTCAAGGGCCGCTTGCGTCCCGTCGTTCCGCAATTCGCCCGGGCGGAGCTCCTCACGCGACTCCGTTGCGTCGACTGCTGCTGCATCTACCCCGACGCCGATCCGAAGAGGATTCTTTCCGTCGTCCGCCCGGATGTCCTTGCCAAGGGAGCGGACTACACGATGGCGCGGATCGTCGGTGCGCGATTCGTCCGCGGATACGGCGGGTCCGTCGCACGGCTGCCGCTTGTCACCGGCTCCTCGACGACCTCGACGATCCGGAGCATCACCGGCGCGGCGGCTCCGCTCAACCGTCGTGCGCCGCGCCCTGATCGATGATCTGGCGGCAACGGCAGTTCGCCGGCGGCTTCAGTCCCAGATCCCTTCGATCCGTTGGGCCTGGCGATCCCCGCCAAGATACGGCAGGCCGTAGATATCCTCGATGAGGCGCAGGAGCGAGTAATGGTTCACCGGGACTCCGGATACCATCTGTTTCACCCCCTCCCCGAAGAGCGCGGTGAAAATGGGCGTCGTCGCGACGGGCGCGGAGCCGTCGCATTCGTCAAATGTAACGACCAGAAGGCTTTTGTGCGTAAGCGCCCACCGTGCATAGCCGCCCAGCTTTGCCTGCAGCCACGCGTCGCCCCGTGCGACGCTTCCGTCGTGCATGTCGTTGTCGAGATTCGGTATGACGAAGCTTACGGTGGGAAGCAGCGAAAAGTCCGACGGGAAGAGTGTGAGCGGCAGATTGACGGAGTCCGGCACATTGGTGAAGCTCGCGCAGGGGTTGTGCTTGCGCACGTAGCGGCCGGAGGTGAAGATGCGCGGGCTCGCCGGGGGCAGGTCCTCGCTGAATGTTGCGAAGCTGAGTCCCGCATCGATCAGGCTGCTCGCGAGATTCGGCGCCGTGATGTCGTGCTGATTGTCATCCGTCACGCCGTTCACGGATCCGCTGAACAGCGCAATGTAGTTCGGCTGGCTGGGATGCGCGATGCCGTAGAACCGGGTCATGGACGCACCCCCCGCTTTCAGGGAAGAGAGGTACGGGACGGCCTCCACTTGTGTGGCCGACTTGTTCTCTTCAATGACGATGAGGATATGGTCATAGTGCGGCGCTTCCGCGAAGGCTCCCCCGCAGCAGCAAAGCGTGAGGAGACAGAGGGCCGCGGCGACCGCGGCATTGCACGCCTTCATCTGATTCCTCCTGGCCGCAGCGTTCTAGATGCCCTGTCGCGCGGACGAAGCGCGCGGGCCGGCAAGCGCGCCGATTGTGTCTTCGATCTTCTTGAGGTAGAAACGCGCCGCCTGGTCGGTCGGCTCGACGTCGAGCACGGCGCGGAACGCCGATCGTGCCTGCCGATACCTGCGCGCCTCGAAGCTCCGCAGCGCCTCCTCGAACGCGTCGCGCGTGCGGACGCGCACCATGTCCGGCGCATCGATGATCTCGAAGACCGTCACCGCGCGAAGCTTTCCTTTCACGCGCACCCTGCCCAGCCGTCGGTGGGGGAGCTGCGCGGCTTCGGGACAGGCGGTGAGGAGATCCTCGCTCACGATGATCCACGAACCGAATGTGCGGGTGAGTCCTTCCAGGCGCGAGGCGAGATTCACCGCGTCCGATATCACCGTCCCCTCCATGCGCGAGCTCTCCCCGATCGTCCCGAGCATGAGCGAGCCCGTGTTGATCCCGACGCCGATGCCGATCGGACGGTAGCCCGAGTTCGCGCGATGCCCGTTGAAGACCCGGACTGTCTCCATCAGCTCCAGGCCCGTGCGCACCGCATCCAGGGGCGTCCGTGGGAAAAGTGCCATGATGCCGTCGCCGAGGTACTTGTCGATGAAGCCCCTGTTGCGCCGCACGACGGGCGAGATCCTGCTCAGGTACGAGTTGAGGAAGTTGAAGTTCTCCGTCGGGCTCATGTCCTCCGACAGCGTGGTGAAGGCGCGGATGTCGGCGAAGAGCACGGTCAGCTCCAGCGCGATCTGATCGCCGAGATTCACGTGCTCTATCGATTCCTTGCCCAGCAGTCCGAGGAACTCGCGCGGCACGAAACGCCCGTAGGACGCGGCCAGTCCGGCCGCCTTTTTCGACTGGTCCCGCGCGGAGACGTACGCCAGGGCGTAGCGGCGCGCGATGAGGACGGACTGCAGGAAGACGAAGACGACCATCGCGTACGAGGTGATGAAGACGCCGCCGGAATCGCTCAGGTCCACAAGGATGTCGTAGACCGCGCTGGCGAGCATCAGGAGGAATCCGACCAGCATCAGGAGCGCCCCGTCCCGGCGGGCAACGAGCGAGCGGACGATCCATACCATGATGAGAAGACCCTCGCAGAGGAGGAAGATCTCGTAGTAGAAATGCGCCGGCACGATGAGCGTGATCGGCGCCACGATCACGAAGGCGCAGAACGCCGTGGTGACCACGACGACGGGCGCGAGCAGGAACCGGAAGCGCTCCTGGGGAAACAGGTGTGAAAAGTACAGGTAGATCGCGAGCCCCGCGATGTACACCGTGGCGAACTCCGCGGCGATCAGTGTATGGAATCCCAGGCCGAAGGCGAATTGATGGAGGAGCCGCGCCCCGGTGAGCGCGCCGCGCAGGGCGAGATCGACCGAGAGAATGCCGAAGTACAGCGACGCCCGCTCGTCGGGATGCAGGATGGCGAGCAGGATGTGGTACAGGCCCATCATGAGAATCGCCGCGTACANNGCCTCTTCCAGACCCGCGAGGGTATCCTCCGCGTTGCTCACCTGCAGCACGATCTCCAGGCGATCCCGTGCACTCAGGTAGATGCTCCGGGGCGCGTAGGATCCGCGCACCCCGGCCGGGCCGGCCG
>PMDT01000131.1:4666-4904 GCA_003154555.1 Spirochaetaceae bacterium | reverse complement strand
CGACCTCGCAGCAGGTGTCGTGGTACTCGGATACGTCCATGACAAAGGGCCTCTTCACGACCCGGCACACGCCGAAGGACGCGAGGGAAGTCGTGCCGAGCTGCGACTGGATCATGTCGCGGAAAAACTCGATTGGCTCCGCGCCGATCTTCGGAGCCGAAGGGTTCAACATCTGTGCGTACGCCCCATAGGAAGCGAAAGCCTCCAGACTCAGTTTTTTCCAGGCGATTTCTTTCAT
>PMDT01000131.1:0-4624 GCA_003154555.1 Spirochaetaceae bacterium | reverse complement strand
CCCAACGGGCGCAATTCCGTGTAGAGGCACTTGGTGAACGCGTTGACCCCGGCTTTTGCCGCGGAGTAGACCGACCAGCCCTGCCACGAGCGGCGGTCGCAGGCGCTGGAAACGTTGACGATCTTCCCGTACCCCTGCTTCTTGAACTGAGGGGTGAAAGTACGGCAGCTCATGATGGCGCTCATGAGGTTGAGGTCGATGATCTTGCGGTTCACCGCGTCATCCATCTCCTCGATGGGAGCCACCTTGACTGCCCCGCCAGCATAATTGATGAGGAAATCGACCTTGCCGAAGTTGTCCATGCATTCCTTGAGCGCGCGTTCGAAGGTCTCGGGTTTCGTGACATCCCCCCGGAACGAGATGACCTTCGATCCCGATGCCTGGCAGTTGCTCACCGTAGCCTTCAGGGCCGGCTCATCGATGTCGAATACGACAAGGTTCACCTTGTCCTGCTTCGCGAAAAGCTCCGCCGTTGCCTTGGCAAACCCCGATCCGACGGCCGAGATGACCGCGACTTTTCCCTTCAACGACTCGCCCATTCGATCCTCCTCCATGGTTCAAGGGTTCAAGAATCATTCGTACGCGCGAGAATGACATATAAAATATCATTTGTCAAATAGATTTTAAATATGGTATAATCTTTTTTATGTGGTGACCAAGAAGCCGTAGGAGGTTCCCGATGACAAATGGTTCAGGATGTCGCCATCAGCGGCTTGCAGAACATCACATCTCTGGTAGCATGTGATGCACATGAAGGTACCGCCGGCGCAGAGTGCACAGCATGCACTGCACATCCTCGTCGTCGATGACGAGACGGAGATGTGCGCCTCGCTCCGCAAGCTGCTGGGAGAGAAGGGGTTCATCGTCGCGACGGCGCAATCAGCCAAGGAGGGATTCCAGCTCATCCAGAGGACGAGCTTCGACATGATCCTCTGCGACATCGCGATGCCGGACATGTCCGGCCTGGGCTTCCTGTCGAAGATCTCTCCACAAATTCCCGTGATAATGATGACCGCGTACGCCTCGATCGAGACGACGCGGCGCGCGTTCAAGCTCGGAGCCCGCGACTACCTCGTCAAGCCTTTCGATTTTGAGGAGCTGCTGGTCGTCGTCCATCAGAATCTGGAAACGCCCCTGCAGAGCTCGGCCGTTGCGGCTGCGGAATCATGCCTTCTGGAATCGCGGAACGCGGAGTTCCGGGCGGTGCTCGATCTCGCCAGAAAGTTCAGCCAGACTGACATGCCGGTTCTGCTGACGGGAGAAAGCGGCGCGGGCAAAGAGGTGATCGCGCGCTTCCTCTATCAGAACAGCTTCCGCCGCAACCGTCCGATGCTCAGCATCAATTGCGCCTCGATCCCTGAGTCCCTCCTGGAGAGCGAGCTGTTCGGGCACGAAAAGGGCTCATTCACCGGCGCGATCGCAACGAAGATCGGCAGGTTCGAGGAGGCCGACGGCGGAACGCTCTTCCTCGACGAGATCGGCGACATGCCTCCCGCCGTGCAGGCCAAGATGCTGCGGGCGCTGGAGGAGTTCGTGTTCACGAGGCTCGGAGGCACGGAGAACATCACGGTGGATCTGCGGGTCATCGCCGCGACCAATCAGCCCATCGATGCGCTCATCGAGGGAGGGAGATTCAGGCTCGACCTCTTCCATAGATTGAACGGCCTCAGCCTGTACGTCCCGCCGCTTCGCGAAAGACCCGAGGACCTGGAGGATCTCGCGCGGCACTTCGCGCGCCTGTTCTGCGAAAAGTACGGGAAGCCTCCGAAGGAGCTGCACCCGAGCACCATGAAAGTCCTCCGCACATACCGATGGCCGGGGAATGTCCGCGAGCTCAAGAACTGCGTGGAGAGAGCCATCGTGGTGTGCGACCTTCCCTCGGTCCTCCCCGACCATCTTCCCGACTCGGTGCGCTCCGCGGAGAGGGCATCCATGGAGGAGCGCTCTCTGTCCGTCGCGCCCGGCTCGGACGGCGGGGAGTACAGGACGAATTACATGCGGAAGATCATCCTGGAAACGCTCGAGCGCACCCGGGGGAACAGGAACGAGGCAGCGCTGCTGCTGAAGATCAGCAGGAAGACCCTTTACAATCGAATGAAGGAGCTCGACATCCGACATGATTTCTCCTGACCGGGGCGACCCGCTTCTCCTCCTCGACCGTCTCAGTGTGAACGTCGAGGGACGCGCCGCGCTCACGGGGGTCACCCTCAGCATCATGCGGGGAGAGATCCACGCGGTGGTCGGGGGCCAGGGCGCGGGAAAATCGACACTGGTGAAGGTTATTGCGGGGCTCATCCCGAAGACGGGTGGACGGTTCCTCTTCGACGGCCGTGCCGTGGAAAAACATTCGCCCGGCAATGCCCTCCGCCTGGGAATCCTCACCGTCCACCAGGAGCCGGGCCTTCTCCCCGGCCTGAGCGCGGTGGAGAACGTCTTCATGAACCGCGAGATCCGCACGATGCTCTTCTTCAACGACTGGCGGAAGATGAGGAAGAAGATGGGCGAGGCGCTCCGTTCGATCCAGCTCGACGTGGACATGAACCGGCCCCTCCGATTCTTCGACGGACCGGTCCAGCAGCTTCTGGAGTACGCCAAGCTCGCCTGCTTCCCGTCCCGGCTCGTGGTCGTGGACGAGCCTGCCTCCCGCATGGGCCCGGAGGACCTGGAAAGGCTGCAGTACCTCCTGTCGGTCCTGCGGCAGAACGGCGCGACTGTCCTCTACGTCACGAACAGCACGGAGGAGGTCTTCAAATTCTCCTCCCGGGTGACGATCATCGACCGCGGGGAGGTCGTGGAGACCGCCGAGATATCCAACATCGACAAGAAGCAGCTCGTGCAGCTCACCTACGCCTCCCTGTTCTCCCGGAAGAACCTCGAAAAAAGCAACCTCGAGCTCTTTTACCTGAACAACCTCAACAAGAACATCATCAACACGATCCCCATCCCGGTCATTGTCGCGGACTCCCAGGGGTCAATCATCCTCGTCAACAGGTACCTTGAAAGCATCGCTTCTCTGAAGCAGCCCGACCTTCTCACGACGGGAATCGAGGATTTCCTCCGGCTCACCCCCGAACAGTCCAGGGCGCTCCGCAACGACATTGACGGCCGCAGGCGCCACGAGATCCATGGATGGCGCCTGCACACGGAGTCCGGGCCGGTTCCTGTCGATCTGCATGTCTTCCCCATTCTCGACGAGGACCAGTCTTTCATCGGAACGATCTACCTCGTCGACGTCGAGGAATCTCGCAACGTCTTCACGGCGCAGATGGGGATTTTCGATTCCTATCAGAAGAGCAGGCGGGCGATCTGGGAAGTCGTCCACGAGGTCAACAACCCCCTCGGGATCATGCTCAACTACCTCACCCTCATCAAATCCAGCTCTTCCGTGGATGAGATCCACTCCAGCGCCGAGATCATGGGAAGGGAATTGAAACGCGTCCGCAGGATCTTTGGCCGCCTTGCGGGAAGCGGGGAGGGATCGCGTCGCGAAGGGCACCAGGCGAGCCTGCGCGAGACCGTGGAGGAAGTCCTCTCCCTCATGAAGCTGGACCTGAACGAGCGCATCGTCCTCACGATCGCTTCGACCGACGATGTCCTCGTGCCCGTCGAGCAGGACCTGCTCAAACAGGTCATCCTGAACATCGTCCTCAATGGCATAGAGGCCATGCCCGAAGGGGGATCGCTCACGATCCGGGTGGGACGCGAGGTCCGAGACGGCGCCGGGCTTGCGATCCTGGCGGTCAGCGACACCGGAATCGGGATTCCGCCGGAAAACCTCGGCAGAATATTCGAGCCGTTCTTCACGACGAAATCAGACACCGAGACGCGGGGACTGGGGCTTTCGCTCTCAAAAGATATCCTGTCCCGGGTCGGCGGCTTCATCGAGGTGGCAAGCGCCGCACAGGGCACGACCTTCACAGTGTACATACCATGCGCTGACCAGCATTGCACATCTGTGTAGCGCGGGACCCCACACGTGAAAGGAAACGCTCATCCCCCGTGGCACGGCTGTGTTTCCCCCTCCGTAACAGCCTCCTAACTTTTTCCGGCGAAGATACTTACAGAAAAGACTCCGCGCGATCCGCGTTGGCACGGCCCTTGTATTCCAAAAATCCTTGAAAGCGCTTGTCAAGCGCGCGCATTCATCAAGAACTTGCAAGGGGGTTTTCATGCTGAGGACGAGATGGTCGAAAATTCTTGTGCTTCTCGTGGTGTTGTCTCTGATCGGGGCGACTGCATTCGCCCAGGTGCAGAACAAGAAATTCAACGATCCGAGCAGGGCCAACCAGACCTACTACATGTGCACCTTCGTGATGGGTGTCGAGTACTGGGTCGCTGCATTCGAAGGCTTCAAGGACTGCGCGAAACAGCTCGGAGTCAAGGCGGTCTACACGGGAACCGGTGAGTACAAGCTCCCTGAACAGGTAACGGCGTTCGAGCAGATTTTCGTGAAAGACCCGGCAGGAATCGCCCTCTCGCCGATCGATGACGCCGGCTTCGTGGAGCCCGTCAAGGCGGCAGCCGGAAAGAAGATCCCTGTGGTCACCTTTGCGAGCAACACCTCGACGCCCAAGCCCGCCTTCGTCACCTCGGACAACGTGAAGGAAGGCCAGGCAGCGGCGCG
>PMDT01000227.1 GCA_003154555.1 Spirochaetaceae bacterium | reverse complement strand
GGCGGAACTTGCACGTGTGGCTGACACGAACGTCACCATGGAGCACGACAAGACGGAGAAGGCCCTCCGTCTCGTGGAGCACCTCGAAGACCATGAGGACGTCCAGAGCGTCGCGACGAATCTGGAGATTCCCGCCGGATTTGTCATGAGCGAATAAAATGCGCCGCTTCGCGTCGCCGCTGTGAATGCGGACGGTGATCGGGATCGACCCCGGGCTCGCTTCTACGGGATGGGGAGTTGTGCGCTTCGACGGCTCGCGCTTTTCTCACGCGGGGCATGGGGTGATTACGACGGATTCTGACACCCCGCTTTCCAACCGGCTCCTGAAGATCCATATGGAAATCCGCAAGGTCCTCATGCGTTTCAAGCCGACTGAAGCCGGCGTGGAGGATCTGTTTTTTTCGAAAAACGTATCAAGCGCAATGCTGGTCGCGCAGGCTCGTGGTGTCGTGCTCATGGGCCTGGCACAGAAGGACATCCCCGTCGGCTGCTACTCCCCCCAGCAGGTCAAGCAGGCGGTCATTGGCAGGGGCAGGGCGGACAAGGACCAGGTGCAGCGCCTTGTGAGCGTTGTCCTGGGTCTCACCGCTGTCCCGCACCCCGACCACGCCGCGGACGCCCTGGCCATTGCCATCTGCCATGCCAACAGGTCCCCGGAATATGTTCAACAGCCTGACCGGTGAGATAACCCTGAAGGGGGACGAGCGGCTCTGCCTCCAGACCGGCGGGGTGGAGTGGGAGATGACCGTTTCGCGCAAGGCATTGGAACGGCTGCCCCGGGTCGGCGAGGTTGCCCGCGTGTACACGCACCTTGTCCACCGCGAGGACGCGATGCGCCTCTATGGCTTCAGCGATCACGCGGAGCGCGCGTTGTTTATCGATCTGCAGAAGGTGGACGGCGTAGGCCCCCGTGCCGCCTTGAAGATGCTCTCCGGAATGGACCGGGAGCAGTTCGCCCAGGCGCTGGACACCGACGACGTGGAAACCCTCTCCACGGTTCCCGGCGTGGGAAAAAAGACGGCCCAGAAGATCATCCTCACGCTCAAAGGCAAGCTCACGCCGTCCGGTGACGGTCCGACGCGTTCCATGGAGGACGATATCACCACCGCGCTGGTCGGCATGGGTTTCGACAGGCGCACCGCGAGGACCGCGGTTGCCGCGGCGCAGAAGGTGCTGTCCTCCTCCCTCAAGGGCGAAGAGCTCGAGCGTGAGCTTTTCAAGCGCTCGCTTGCGATTGCGGGAGGTGAGGGGGCGGGCGCGTGAAAGAGCCCCGTGACGCTGCACCGCGAATCCCTGATCCGGCTTTCCGGGAAAATGAAGACAAGGAAGAGGTGACCCTCCGTCCGCGCCTTCTTTCGGAGTTCGTCGGCCAGGAAAAAATGAAAGAGAATCTTGCCGTCTACATCGAGGCTGCGAAGCAGAGGGGCGAGCACCTGGACCACGTCTTTCTTTCCGGTCCCCCCGGCCTTGGAAAAACGACACTTGCCGCCATCGTTGCCAACGAGCTGGGCGTGCAGTTCCGGGCAACATCGGCCCCGGCGCTCGAGAAACCCGGGGACCTTGCGGCGATCCTCACGAGCATCGGGGAACGGAACATCTTCTTCATCGACGAGATCCACCGGCTGAAACCCGTGGTGGAGGAGATGCTCTATTCGGCCATGGAGGATTTCGAGATTGACGTGGTGATCGGCGCGGGTCCGGGGGCGCGCACGATCAAGATTCCGCTGCCTCCGTTCACACTCGTCGGCGCCACGACGAAGACCGGGCTCGTTTCCGGTCCGCTGCACTCCCGTTTCGGCATCCCATTGCGCCTGGATTTCTACGATCCCGCGGATCTTCGCGCAATAGTCTTCCGCTCCGCCGGCATTCTCGGCGTCCACATCAACGACGATGCGGCGGACCTGCTCTCCCGCTGCTCGCGCGGCACGCCGCGCATCGCCAACAGGATCCTTCGACGCATGCGGGACTTCGCGCAGGTCTGGGGAAACGGCACGATAGACCTTCCCATCGTGAAGCGCGGCTTCGATTCCCTTGAGATCGACGCGCGCGGCCTGGACAAGGTGGACAGGGAAATATTGCGGACGCTTGTGGAAAAATACGGCGGCGGACCGGTCGGATCGGAGACCATCGCCATATCGATCGGAGAGCCCGTTGACACCCTTGAAGATGTCTATGAGCCTTACCTGATCCAGATCGGCTTTCTCAAGCGGACCCCGCGGGGCAGGGTCGCAACGAATGGCGCCTGGGAGCACCTGGGCGTCCGCCGCACCGGAAGTGAAGACCAGCCAATTCTCTTTTGATCTGCCGGATGACCTGATCGCGCAATCGCCGGCGGGTGAGCGTGAAGCAGCGCGTCTGCTCGTGCTGAACAGGGCCGATGGCAGCACAGTCGGCGCAACCGTGCGCGATCTGCCGCAATGGGTCGATCCTGGCACTGTCGTCGTGCTGAATGACACGCGCGTGCGCAAGGCGCGTGTATTCGGGCAGCGGGCGGACGGAGGCACGGCCGAGTTCGTCCTGTTGTCGGAAAAGTCGCCCGGGCTATGGGAAGCCGTTGTGGGAAGGGTTCGCCGCGCAAGGCAGGGAGCGAGCTTCCAGTTTCCGGAAGGCGTGCAAGGGACGCTTGAAAGCTCGGATGGAGAGTCCCGGCTGCTACGCTTCGATCCGCCTGTCGACGAGGCCTGGCTTGAAAGGAACGGGCACGTTCCGCTGCCGCCCTATATCCGCAGGCCCGACGAATCGGTGGACGAGCAGAGGTACCAGACTGTTTTTGCGCGGGAGACAGGCTCGGCCGCGGCGCCCACCGCAGGGCTGCACTTCACGCCGCGGCTGCTGGAAACGCTTCGCGAGCGCGGCGCCCACGCGGCGTGGGTGACACTCCACGTCGGCCTGGGCACATTCCTTCCCATCCGCACGGAGCGCNNAGGCCGGTGCTTGCGGTCGGGACCACGGTGGTTCGCACCCTGGAGTCAGCCTGGGAAGAGAACGGCTTGAAGGCAGGACCAGGGCGCACGAGGATCTACATCACGCCGGGTTTCACATTCAGGGTCGTGAGCAGGCTCTTCACCAATTTTCACACCCCGCAGTCAAGCCTCCTCGTGCTGGTGAGCGCGTTTGCCGGGACAGACCTGGTCCTGAGAACGTACCAACGCGCGGTGGAAGAGCGCTACCGTTTTTTCTCTTATGGCGATGCGATGCTGATCCGGTAGGCCGCTTCGGTACCCCGCGGCATTTTGTCAGTAGGTGCCGGGTCCCATTGCCTGGAAGTCCGCCCGCACTTTTGCCAGGTGCGCGAGCTGCCGGTCGATGGTGTCCTTGTAGTCGAGGTCCCCCGTTTCTATGCGGAAGTTCTCGTCTTCCCACTCGTCGATCTTTTCCAGCCGGATATCGCGCATCGCCCAGGCTTTCGTCGACCATTCCTGCGCTTTCGTCCAATATGCATAGGCGGCCTGGTACACTTTTTCCGCGATATTCAGGCTGTCGAGATTCTGCTGCTTCCACGGGTAGTTGTAGAAGAAGGCATCCTGCTTTTCATATTTCACGCCGAGTGCCAGGTAGGCGGCAACCAGCTTCAGATTCACGTGCATGGAGAACAGGTAGCGATAGCGCTCCCACTGGGTCTTGTCCTTGATGGGTGCCAGCGCATACAGCGGATTGGCGAAATCCATCTTGAGCGCCGTCTCCAGGTAGAAGATGTCTTCCATCGTGTCATCGGGGTAGTGATGGAGGTGCTCGTGGTAGAGCTGGTAATACTCCTCAGCGTACAGGATGCGGTAAGCATTTGCCGAGAGGAGGGGAACCACAAGGAACAGGGCGATAAGTGCGGCTTTCCTCACACCCTCGTTATCGGCATTCCCGCGATTATCTTCCACAAGTCGCCGTGAATGAGACCCGCCGGTCTGTCCCCGTTGATGAGCGACACCTGCATGCCCGTTCCGGCATAGCGCTCGATTGCGCGCAGGTAAGCGTCGCGGACGCGCGTCTGGAACGCCACCCCGTCGTACAGCTCTTTCCTTCCACGTTCGGACAGGCGTTCCTGGCATACCTCCACGGGCGTGTCGAGGAAAAGGAGAAGCTGCGGCAAAGGAAAGCCGGAGTTCAACCCGACGACAAAATCAAGGCCGCATTCGATCGACTGGTAGGCGAGGCTGGAAAAAAGGTAGCGGTCGGAGATCACGAGCCTGCCTTTCTTCACGACGGCCTCGATGCCGGTGACCGGATCGTGCACGTGTTCGCTGCGATCCGCCGCGTACAGCAGGGCCACGGTGCGCGGGTGCGCGCGGACGTCGCGGGCGAGGATTGCGCGCAGCATCTTTCCGATCTGCCCGTCGGTCGGCTCGAATGTCGCAAGGTGCGGGGTGCCTTCCCGCGCGAGCCGCTCCGACAGGAGCCGAAGCTGCGTCGTGGTGCCGGCGCCGTCGAGGCCTTCCAGCACNNGTTTTGCGTGTCATGCTTTCACTGGCGCTTTTTTCATCCTGCCTTCACGCGCCGGCGCAGGAGACAGCGACCCCTGCCCGGGACCTTGGATCCGTGGACACGGACGTGACGATCGTGGGACGCGATGATACCGCCATCCCGCTTCCGTCCCCGCCGCCGCCCCCGGATCTGGCACTTCCCGATCTTGATCTGACACCGCTGCCGTTCATGGCTCTTCCTGCCATCGCGCCGCCCGGCGGGCANNCCCTGGCTGGTGTCGTTCGGCATCCACTGTGTGGTTCTCCTGCTCCTGGTAGCGTTCGCCGTCGTGCCTGCGGCGCGCCCCAATCGTTCGCTCGCCGTCGATATCTCCCTGGTCGGTGGTTCGCGCCCGGGCTCTTCGATGGCCGGGACAGGCCTCACCCGGACCGGGGCGCCGGCCGCAACGCAGGGCGGCACGGGGGATGCCGGAAACGGCGGCTCGGCCTCGGTGGCGGATGCCCTCTCGACGCGTGTTTCACCAGGCGGGGCGCAGCCGGCACCGGATCCAGGTGCCCTGCCGCTGCCCTCCGCGCAGGACGTGCTTGCGGACCTTGCCTCACTCGGCCCGTCGACGCCCGCTTCCCGTACGACAGAGGCAGCGACAGCGCATACATTGTCGCAGGGAGCGCAGATCGGTTGGACGGGGGCGGCGCGAAAGCTCGTGCGCAGGCGCGACCCGGATTTCCCAACGCTTCTAAGCGCCATGGGTCAGGAGATAGAAGGGGAGGCGCGCATCGCGGTCGCGCCGTCAGGAGCGGTCATTCGCGTGGAAATAACACGGAGTTCCGGCTATATTGAGATCGACGCGAGCGTGGAAGCCGCCCTCCGAGACTACCTCTTTTCACGCGTGGATGGCAGGGAGAACGCAATCGGGACGGTNNGCACGGGCCCTGGATACGATGCTCACGGCTCGCATGGCGGAGTTGAAATCAGGCGTTATTGACAGCCTGGAAGCCATGCTGGGCCGCACGGTCACATACGGCGGGATTTCCCCGTCTTTTTTCCGCTCCATCGAAATCCGGGAGCTCGCGATCCACGGTACCGAGCGCCCCGAGCAGACGCTGCTCCTCATCCATAATGTGCGGGTTTCCTACAGCCTGTTGCGCCTGCTCATGGATCGGGATCCCGTCGGGGCGATCCGCGAGATTCGCCTTCTCAATACCCGCTTTTCACTCAATCTCGACGAGGACCGCGACGTCATCGACCTGTTGCAGAAGCTGCTTCAGACTGGAAGCGCCAGCGGGGGCCTGCGAGCCCGAATCTCCGGCGCGAACATCGGGATTGCCATCGTTTCGCGGCAAGGCGCCGTTTCAATGGACAATCTCTTCTTCCAGCTCGACGCGCAGGACCACAACGTGGCTTTCTCCCTTCGCGGCAACAGCCAGGGCAAGCTTGCAAGCGGCTTCACCTATTCCTCCACTCTCTCCGCAAAAGGTTCAGTCGATCGCTCTTTTACCGCGGCCGACATGACGGTACGCATGCTTTCGCTTCAAAGCTCGCTTGTCGATGCAGGCGCCCAGACGCTGCAGGTCATCGTGAAGGGCAACGTCGTCGAGGTGAGAAAAATTCAGGACCGGTCACCCATCGAGCTGTCGCTGCGTGCCGACCTGGGAACGCGGGAGTTTCTCCTGGGTTTTCAGTCGCAGGACATGCGGTTGGATCGCCTCTTCACTTTTGCGCGTCCCTACGCCCGGTATGCAAAATGGCTGGCCCTGCCCCTGACTGCTTCGGG
>PMDT01000189.1 GCA_003154555.1 Spirochaetaceae bacterium | reverse complement strand
CTGGTTGGGGTAGTCGCTGCGGCCCGTCCCCACAATGGCGTCCGCCCGCGTCTCGCGGGCCAGCTCGTAGCGGATCTCGGGATCGGGATTGGCGCAGGCGAAAACGACCGGGCGCGCCGCCATGCTCCGGAGCATGGCAGGGGTGAGGAGATCCTTTCCCGACAGGCCGAGAAAGACGTCGGCGCCGCGCACGGCATCCGCGAGCGTCCTCTCATCGGTGTCCGCCGCCAGGCGCTCCTTGTAGGCATTCATGTTCTCCCGTCTGCCCGTGTAGACCACGCCCTTCGTGTCCACCAGGCGCAGGTTCCCGCGCGTTGCGCCCATGGTGACGTAGAACTCCGCGCAGGCGATTGCCGCCGCCCCCGCCCCGCAGACGACCACCTTGATGCCGGCGATCGACTTGCCGGTGATCTCCAGGGCGTTCAAGAGCGCCGCGCCGGTGATGATCGCGGTGCCGNNCCTCGAAGCATTCCGGGGCCTTGATATCCTCAAGGTTGATGCCCCCGAATGTGGGCGCCATCGCGGCCACCGCCGCCACGATCTGGTCCGGCGTCCGCGCATCGAGCTCGATGTCGAAGACGTCGATATCGGCGAAACGCTTGAAGAGGATTCCCTTGCCTTCCATGACCGGCTTCGCGGCAAGCGGCCCCCTGTTTCCCAGCCCGAGGATGGCCGAGCCGTTGGTCACCACGGCGACGAGATTCCCGCGCGCCGTGTATTCATATGCGGCCGCCGGCCTGCGCTCGATCTCTTCCACGACGACCGCGACACCGGGGGTATAGGCGAGCGAAAGATCCCGCTGCGTGTCGAGCTTCTTCGTGGGAAGCACCTCGATCTTTCCCGGTCTGCCGGCGCGGTGATAGTCGAAAACGTCCTGTGGAGAAATGTGTGCCATGGCGTCTTCCTTACGGCGCGATGCGGTACACGGCGCCGCCCGTCCTGCCGAAAACCTCCGGCTGGTACATGAGCTCCGCCTGGACCGGCGGCGTGGGAAATACCCCCGGGGTCGTGGCGCGGAAGAGGAAGCTCACGTCGTGCCTGCCCCTGTCAAGCTGGTCGAAGAAGAAGCGCACCTCGCTGTCGTAGATGCGGCTCGTGTACCCGTTGTCGCTCACCTCGTCCAGGGAGGCGACGTCGGTGTCCTGCGACGTGCTGTCCGCGGGAGGCTTCACCACCTGCGACGTGACGAGCGACCCGTCGATTGGCTCCGCACCCGACGGAAGCGGCGCCCGCAGCGCAAAGAACGTCCTGTCTTTCGACGAATAGAAGACGACCCGCATCGTGTACACCTTGCCCAGCGTGAGATCGGTCCCGGAAACGATCGCCCCCGCATCGTCGAGTATCTCTGTTTCGATGCCGATTCCTTCATCACGCGGGTCCGCGCCGGAGGCGGAAAGCGCGTAGCGCAGCTCCGCCGTGTAGTACAGCGTTCCCTTGCCCGAGAGGCCGAATGTGAGCGGGAGCTGTGCGCCCGCGGCCCCGAGGTTCTGAGCCGGGATGAATCGCGCGTACGGCGTCTTCGAGAAGCCTTTGAAACGGGACCCGGCGATCTCGGCGCCGCCGAGCTTCACGCTCGCCGTGAAATCGGACTGAGTCTCCCGGTTGGCCGTCACGACTTCTGAAAATGCCTGGAGCACCCAGCCCGCGTTGCTCGTGTTCTCCCAGTGCCCCGTGCTGTTCGCGGCCAGCAGGTCGTTGGCGAGTCCGAGGACCAGGGGCGAATCGGGCTGAAGGCGCGTGAAAAGCATGAGGAGCAGTGATTTTGCCTGGAGGTCGCCGCCGTACCAGAGCCAGTCATTCACGGTGCCCACGAGCGTGACTGTGCGCGTGCCGATGCGGATGAAGTTCTTCAGGCGCGTGAGCACCGCCTGGGCGGACTTCTGGTTTCCCATTGCCTGGTAGGAAAGCCCGAGGAAGCCGTAGCCGAATACTCCCGCCTTGTCGCCAAGAGCAGCTATCGCGGCGGCCTTCTCCGTTTCGGCCCTGCCATAACTCGCCAGGACATACAGGGCGTAGGCCTTCAGGTACGTGTCCTGGTCGGCCCATCCGGCGTCGAGCCAGGACAGGAGAGCGTCGGTGTCGAGCTCGGCCGGTATCGCGATGCCTTTCGTCTTCGCAGCGGCGAGCAGGTGAGCGACCCGAAGTGACACATAGTAGTTTGACCGGCGGGGCGGAGGATCGTCCCAGTAGGAGAAGCCGCCGTCGGGGTTCGCAAACCGGGTGAGGGTGGTGAGATCGGCCGCGCCACCGGCGATCGTCGGGAACAGCACGCGCGCGAAGAGTTTGCTCGTCACCTGCTCGAGGCAGTCGTAGGGATAGATGTCGAGGTACCGGATGGCCCCCGCGAGCGAGGAGGCGATTGTCGAATCGAGGCTCAGGTACAGCCCTTCCTCCGGGACGCCCAGGAAAGCAGGCGGCACCGTGATGCCCTCCTTCGCCAGGTCGGTCGTCTTTCCGACAATCGTGAAGGATTCACTCAGGTGCTCCTCCGCCACGACGAGCGTCTCATCCAGCCTCTCCTTCAGCACGTCGGAGTCCACGCCGAATGAAAGCTTCGCCGTCCCCGGGGCAGTTGCCTTCATGTCGAACGCAACCTCCGCCGTTTCGCCCGCCTTGAGCGCCACGCTTTTCTTCTGGGATCCCGTGAGGTCCAGTCCCTGCACGGAGAGGCTCACGGCCACGGTGTGGGCGCTCGTATCGATGTTCGTGAGCACCACGCCCGCACTGGCGGTGTCGTCGACCCGCATCCGCCGGGGCAGCGCCGCGCGCACGTTGACGGGGTTCTGCACGACGAGCTCCCCTTCGGCAATCCCGAAGGAGTCGTCCTTCACGGCAACCGCGGTTTCCCGGAACCGCGTGAGGCTGTCGGGGAGCTTGAATGTCGCGCTCACCCTTCCGTCCTTGCCGGTGATCAGACCCGTGCGGAACACGGCGGTGGGGTTGAAGTCGCGGCGCACCGAGACCCCCGGACCCGCTGCCGCCTCTTCGAGCTTTTCATCGCCACCGGGCAGGTCATTCGCCTTCCACGTGACCGGGTCCATCAGCATGTCGCGCGTATCGTAGTGCGCCACCTTGTCGGGGAAGTTGCCCCGACTGTAGAAGAAATCGACAGGATCGGGAACCCGGTAGTCGATGAGGTCCAGCACGCCCCTGTCGGCGGCGACCAGCGCGATTTCCGCACCCTGCACCGGTTTCCCGTTCATGGTGGCCGTGATGGTGACGGTGGCCTGGCTGCCCGGTCGGTAGCTTTCCTGTGCGTTGGAAATCTTCAGCGCAATCGTCTTCGATGACGCCTCCACAGGAAGCTCCACGAGACCCGAGTAGCCCCGCGGCGTGCCGAAATCCGGCACGTCGGGGCCGGCGGCCGGCGGCTGGGTCCGTCCCGTGGCCGTGGCAACGAACACGTACACGATGGGGATGTGCGCCGTGGTGATGGGGATGTCGATGGTCGGCGCGCCGCCGGCAAGGTCCACGGTCTTCCTGTCGAGCACGCCGTCGCGCTCGACGCTTACGAGCCAGGTGCCCCGCGAGACGGGGCTCTTGATGAGGAGGTGGGCGATGTCGCCCGGCGCATAAAGCTTCTTGTCCGGGACGATTTCGACCTGCCGTTCATCCGTGCGCTGCCAGGCGATCTCGTCCGAGCCCGTAGCGTAGAAAGAGAGCCGCGTGAAGCTTTCCCGTCCGCGCTGGTCTTTTCCGGTGAGCTCGATGCGGTATGAGCCCGACTTCTGCGTGGCGAGCTGTACCGCGGCCGCCGCGCCCTTCGGGCTCACGGTGAAAGTCTTTTCCACCGCGTCCTGCCGCTCGTAGCGAGTATCTACCTCGCCGCCGATCGCGGCCTCCCGCACAAGCTTCCAGTCTTCGCGGATCAGGCTGCCGCTCACGGTGGAGCTGGGGTAGACCTTTCCGTCGGGATCCACGGAAACGACCTTGAGTGTGAAGGGCGCAGCCTTCGTGACGAAGTACAGCGAGTCGTCTGATTTCGCGTCAGACGTGAGCTTGGCGCCGAGCTGTTGTGCAGAGGAGAAGACGGTCCGCGTGTCCCGTTTCGAAATGGCCTGCCTGTCGATGTCCTGGACAGTGGCGACAAGCTCATACGTATAGACACGCCCTTTCTCCGTATCGCCGAGCTTCTGGGGCGCCTCGACGACGCCGTTCGATGGGATGCTGCCTGAGTCCGATGTCAGGTCCTCCGCCCAGCCCTTCTCCACGTCGCCGAACGTGTATGACGCCCAGTTGTCTCCCGGCGGCTGATACCAGGTCTCGCGCCGCGTCCAGAACCAGTTGTACGTGCCCTTTGCGATCGTTCCACCGGCCAGGTACGTCCCGGTGAACCGGGCGTCGATGCTGTCGCCGATGAAGAACCGGGTATCGGGGATCGTGAGATCGACGCCGAATGTGACGCGCCGGAAGTTCGCCACCTGCACGGAGGCCATTCCCGTCCGCGTGTCTTCCTTTCCGGCGATGCGATGGAAAGCGAGAAGCCAATCGCCGGGATCCAGGCTTTTCGGAAGGACCATCTGTCCGGAGAAGCTTCCTGACGCCGTCACCGTTCCCGTCGCCGAAGCTATCGCCGTGGCGTCTTCAGAGCCGTTGCTGAGATCCACGCGGAACTTTCCCGGCACGGCGGTGAACCTGCCAAGCGTGAGGTTGCGGTCGATGCCGGCAAAAGAGAGTGTTTCGCCCGGCCGATAGATGCCCCGGTCCGACCAGATGTATGTAAGAGGTTTCGCGTTTTCCGCCGCATAAGGGGCCTCGGAATTCCACGAACGGCCTGACACCTCGTGGGGCCGCAGGATGAGACGGTCCTTGCCCCTGGCGATCTCGATCTCCGCTTTTTCTTCGCTCCCCTGGAAGCCCGCCATGAGACCGCCGGGCGGCAGAGAAACCGCCGCAAGACCTTTCGCGTCCGTCTGCCCTGTTGCCAGGGCCTTGCCGTCCTTCCTGAGGGTGACTACTGCATCGGTGATCGGCGCACCCGAAGAAAGAGAGCTTGCGAGCACAAGGATCGAGTTGTACCCGACGCTTACCGATGCGCCGATGTCGGTGACCTGCACGACGAGCTGATCGTCGACATCCTGCGGCGTGTCGCTGCCCCAGAAAAGACCCTTGAATGCCCACGAGAGGAACGCCGTGCCCCTGCCGGCGTCGTTGAGGTAAGGAGCAAGATCGTAGACCTGGAAATGACGCGTGTTCCGCGGGATCTTCTTCGCGTCGATCCTCACGACCGGCGACTTGGGCGGCGTCGCGTACGGGTTGCCCAGGCGCCCGATGACGTAGCTGCCGGAGTCGATGTTCTGCATCTCAATGGCGACGCGCGGAGGAAACTGCGCTTCGAGTATGCGCTGGCCCGTGCTGCGGAAATCGACATATGCCTCTGCCGGACCGACCTCGAGCTTCACCGTCTGATCGGCGCCCAGGGACTGGCCGTAGGTGTCCTCGATGCCCGCCCCCAGCGTCATCTCGAATGTCGACTCGAAGGCAACGGGCACGTCGTGAAGGAATACCCACGAGCCCGACACTTCCAGGTTCCTGCCAAGGTCGTAGCCCGGGAAGGGAAGATGGAGATTGGCGGCGACCGTCTCCTCCTTCACGGGATGATTGAACTGGAGCTCCACCGTCGCCCCGACGCGACCCATGCTCACGTCGGATTGCTCGACCGACAGGGGCAGGAGAGTATGGAAGCCCTGCGTGATGTCGTCGCTCGTGCCGAAGTTTTCCGGCCGCGGCTTCGCACCCTTCAGGACCCGCACAACGATGTCGGAGTCACGCGGCAGCGCCTTTACCGGCGTGAGGGAGACGAGCCTGTTGGCATCTTCGTACGGCCCGAGCTGGATGCGGCTCGTGATCTGCGGCCGCGCCGCCTTGAACGCCACCGTGTCGCCGTCCGCTTCGAGGCGGATGAAGGGCAGAATGGTGGGAAGGTCGACGGGGAAATTGAAGGTGACGATCAGCTCTCCGCTGGATGCGGGCTCCACATCGTCTCCCGACGGAAAGAGGGAGACGATGGAGAACGGCTCGGTGCGGAAACTGAAACGGGTCGTACCGGTGAGAGGATCGCCCGCGAGTGAACGCAGCGACGGGTTCACGGTGAATGTGTACTCCGTCGCCGGGGCGAGCTGCCCCTTTGGCTCGAATGCGAACAGCCGCGAGCCGTACCAGCGGTAGATGCCGTCCACGCGCGGAGAGATGGTGAGGATGGTGGACGACGTGGCAGGCTTCTCCAACGTTTTCAGGCCGATGACGGGCTTGTTGAAAAGCACCCACACGCCGCCCTCGAGGTTCTCATGGGCGACTGTTCCGGTGGGCCCCACGTCATCCACGGAGAACGCCGCGTCCGGCGTACCCGTGCCCAGGGACGCAAGGACCGTCGGGATCCGCAGGCGCGCATCGGGACGCACAAGGCCGACGCGGGAGGCGGTGCATGCCCCCAGTGCGAGAGCCAGCAGCGCGACAATCGCGGCCACGGTAGTCCGTGGCA
>PMDT01000279.1:37479-40738 GCA_003154555.1 Spirochaetaceae bacterium | reverse complement strand
AAGAGCTTCTTCAACACCCTGCTAGAGGGAGGTCACCATGAGGGCGCTCACGTCGTCGGCAAGGGGGAGGAAGGCGCTCGTGCGTCGCACCTCGGCAAGAAGGTCATCCAGCGGCGCCGTCCCGGCATAGCGCGAAAAGAAGGCTTCGATCCCCGCGATGCCGAATTGCTTCCCGTCGCGGCAGGGGGATTCGAGCATGCCATCCGATGAGAGGAGCAGGAATTCCCGCGGCGCGAGCTGGAAGGCCAGGCCGGCGTAGCGGGCAGTTTCCACCATGCCCAGCATGGGGGAATGCACTCCCAGCCGATCCCGCAGGCGATAGCCGCCCTCCACGGGCGCGAAGATCAGGCCCTGGGGATGGCCCGCCGCTGCGTATCGTCCCTGCCTGCTCGTGGCATCGAAACTGACGAGACATGCCCCGACATAGAAACCATCCACGCCGGCCGTCTCGAGAAAGCCGCGGTTGACGCTCTCGAGCACCATGCCCGGCTCACGGGATTGGGCGAAGGAGGAATGCAGCAGCGTCTTGTAGACCATGGTGAAAAGGGAGGCGGAGATGCCGTGACCCGTCGCATCCGCCACCGTCGCAATCAGGGTGGATTCGTCGAGGAAAAATGCTTCCAGGAAATCCCCGCCGATTTCATCCATTGCCGCGTACATGGTGTCGACCTTTGCCCCGTTCCGCGTGAATCCATGCGATGTGATGGTGCGCTTCTGGATCTCGACCGCGAGCTTTCTCTGCTGGTATTCCTCCCGCATGCTGCGGAAGAGTGCGATCGCACCGACCGCGCTCCCGTCCTTCGCCTGGAGGGGGCCGACGCTGAGAGAGATGGGAAGAGGCCGTCCGGAGGCCGTGTTCATCAGGATCAGGTGCGGGACGGTGCCGCCCGCGTTTGTCCTCATGCAGCGCAGGAGCGGACACGACTCCTCGGTGCAGAGGCTTTCGCCGCTCATGGTGCGGTGATTCAGGACACCGGTATCGCTGCAGGTCTGCCCGGTGACCTCCGCGGCGGAGAAGCCCGTGAGCTCCGCGGCGGCCCTGTTCCAGAACACGATCCGCCTCTCCGTGTCGACGACGTAGAGGCCGTCCTGCACCTGGTCGAGGAATTCGGGAAAAGAGATGAGGGAAAGAATGGAAGGCGACTCCACTGTACGCGTGCTCCGTTTCATAGTATATGGTGCTGGCAGGGCAATGCAAAGGAAAGGCGGCACATGGGCGATCTCACCGACGTGAAAAAGCTGCTGGGCACGCAGGCCGTTGACCGCTTCGTCACGGAAGGCATGCGGCTGGGGCTGGGGACCGGATCCACTGCCATCTGGGCCGCGCGCCGGCTCGCCGAACGCATGACCGCCGGCACCCTCCGCGGCATCCACGCGGTAACGACCAGCCTCCAGACCGAGCTGGAAGCCCGGAGCCTGGGCATTCCCCTTACCACGTTGAATGACGCCAGGCTTTCCGGCGGTCTGGACCTCGTCATCGACGGCGCCGACGAGGTCGACCCGGAGCGCAATCTCATCAAGGGCGGGGGCGGCGCCCTCCTCCGGGAGAAAATCATCGCCTACGCCTCCCGCAGGCTCATCATCATCGTGGATCACACGAAGCTCAGCCAGCGATTGTGCGAGCGTTTCGCCATACCCGTGGAAATTGTCGTGGATGCCCTCGCAACGGTGAGCGCGCGCATCGCCGAAATGGGTGGCGAAGCGACGCTGCGCATGGCGCTGCGCAAGGCCGGGCCCGTTGTCACCGATCTCGGGAACCTGCTCCTGGACGTCAGCTTCCGCGAGGCCTTCGACGCGCGCAGGATGGAAGACGAGCTGAAGCTGATACCGGGAGTGCTCGAAAACGGCCTGTTCACGAAAAAGAAACCCGAGCTCCTCATCGGGAATGCCGATGGGAGCATGGAATACAGGGCGCTGTAGACCGGCCGCGGTACGCCGCGGCATTTTGTGTCACTGCAGCGTTGCGTCGTCGACAGTCTATTCCAGGGTGATTTTCTTGCCCGTGCGGGCGTCACGCACCGAACACTCCTGGTTCTGGGTGACGTAGGATTTCACATAGTCCAGATTGTCCGTCTCCACCAGGATTTCACCATCTTTGTAGATGAGATAGATCACGTCTGTTGTCCCTTCGTTTCCAGTATCGGCAAAGAATAGCACGGGACAGAGGGGAGGAAAAGCGGCACGCGCGGCATGCAAAATGCGATTTCCTTCTTGACAGGAGCCCTCCGGACATTAGACTTTGGTGCAGGTGATTCACGCGGAGGTGAAAGAATGGTATTTCTAATTTCCCAGTTCCTGTTCATACTGTTCGTGCTCATCGGAATCATGATCTGGGCATCCTCCGACAAGCCCCTGGCGCTGCGCGAGATCGCCATCAATTCACGCCGGGACAATGACGGGGGAAGCTCCTACACAATGCTCCGGGTGCTTGCCGTCTGTCTGAAGATACTCGCTGTTGTCTTCTGGGTCCTCGGCCTTGCAGCGTTGATCGGCATCAATGTTGCCGGAAACGCCGTCGGGAACCTGCTCCAGGCATCGCCGCCTCTTTGAATCGCCGTGCCCAGGTAGCCCCCGCTCGCACGCTGCCCTCCCCAGATGGAAAGGGGCGCCGTCGGCGCCCCCTGGTATTCTTCCGCCTTTACTTGCGGATCGAGTAGAACGCATCTCGGCCCGCGTACGTGGCCACGCCCTCCAGGAGATCCTCGATCCTCATGAGCTGGTTGTACTTGGCCAACCGGTCTGACCGCGAAAGCGAGCCCGTCTTGATCTGGCCGGTCTCCAGCGCGACCACCAGGTCGGCGATGAAGCTGTCTTCCGTCTCACCGCTGCGGTGGGACACGACGGCCGTATAGGCCGCCTTCTTTGCCATCTCAACCGCTTCATAGGTCTCGGTCAGCGTGCCGATCTGGTTCACCTTGATGAGGATGGAGTTGGCGATGCCCCTCTTGATCCCTTCCTTGAAGATCTTCGTATTGGTGACGAAGATGTCATCGCCGACAAGCTGGATCTTCTTTCCCAGCTTGTCCGTGAGGAGCTTCCACCCGTCCCAGTCCTGCTCCGCCATCGCATCTTCCATCGAGATGATCGGGTACTTGTTCGCCCAATTCACCCAGAAGTCGACCATTTCCTGGGATGAAAGCTCGCGCTTGTCGGATTTCTTGAACACGTACTTCTTCTTTGTCGTGTCGTAGAACTCGGAAGCCGCGGGGTCGATGGCGAGCATCACGTTGTCGCCGGGCTTGTACCCGGCCTTCTCGAT
>PMDT01000279.1:702-37456 GCA_003154555.1 Spirochaetaceae bacterium | reverse complement strand
TGCGCGCCGCCGTTGATGATGTTCGCCATCGGCACGGGCAGGAGTGATGCATGATAGGCGCCCAGGTACTTGAACAGGGGCACGCCGAGGAAATCAGCCGCGGCGCGCGCGGTGGCCATGGATACGCCGAGGATGGCGTTGGCACCCAGCTTCGCCTTGTTCTCTGTCCCGTCCAGCTCGATCATGGTGTGGTCGATGTCGACCTGTTCCAGCGCGTCCAGCCCGACCACCTCGGCGGCGATCACGTTGTTGACGTTCTGGACCGCCTTCTGCACGCCCTTGCCGAGGAACCGGGTCTTGTCGCCGTCCCGGAGCTCAACCGCCTCGTGCTCGCCCGTGGATGCGCCCGACGGCACGGCCGCCCGACCCATGGAGCCGTCTTCAAGGACGACGTCAACCTCCACCGTCGGGTTGCCCCGTGAATCAAGTATCTCTCTTGCTTCAACATACTCGATGATGCTCATGATTCCTCCGTAGCGCTGCCGCGAGCAACTCCGCGGTTTACCGCGGAAGGCGGCGTTGGATTATGCTTCAGTATGCCGACGCGGGCAGGACGGTGTCAATGCTTGCGCCCTTGAGCGGGCATGCCCTACACTGGGCACTATGAACTTCGAGCTCACACCGCAGATGGTGGACAAGATCGCTTTTGCCATGGAGGACCAGAAGCAGAGGTTTGCCGTGGATATCGAGTCCGGTGAGCTCATTCCCTGGCAGGGCGGCTCGGCGGAGGGCGGGGAGGAAGGGAACGTGCCGCTTCCCCGCTGGGGTTCAGCGGAGGGCTTTCACCTCATGGAGAGCTTCNNGATGCCTTGAAGCAGAACAAAGAGATGGAGAAGCTCTGGTTCGCCTACAAGGAGCGGCGCCTGCAGGGCATCATCGTGAGCTGGTACAACACCAATCGCGAAGCCCGCGGCCTTGCAAAGCTTCCCGTCGAGCTGGAGGAAACGGACGAGCTCGTGATGAGCGATTTCTCCTTCTCCTGGGGCATCGGGGGGCATGCGCAGGCGGTGCGGCAGCTCGATCGTGACGCATTCTTCGAGCAATTCCCGACCGAATCGCCGGCGAGGCTGGAGGAACGCTACACGGAAAGAAGGGTTGGCCTTGCCGCGGCAGGGGAGGAGGGCGCGCCCATTCTGATTGCGGAAACCCCGGCTGCGGAACTGGCCGGTTTTGCCTGGGGGGCGATCGAACAGCGTTCCGTGCATATCGTCCAGCTTGCCGTGACGCCCGCCCTGCGAGGCACGGGGCTCGGGGAGAGCCTCCTGCGCCAGTTCCTGACGGGCATGCGGGGCCGCGGCATGCAGCTCCTCACGGTGGAGCTGACGGGCAAATCGTTGCGCTTCTCCGACTTCTTCCAGTCCATGGGTTTCGAGCCGGTGACGCAGATCATGGAGTGCAGCCTCAGCACGATCCCATTCTGAGCGCGCCCCGGGCTTCGATGAAAAGCGCCGCGGCCGCGCAGAATCCGTCGGCGCTCTCCTGGTCCGCGATGTACTCCGGCAGATGCGTGAGGCGCGTGAGGAATCGACGGATATTGCCGACGGCGATTGTATGCGGGAATCCGGCAAAAAGCGGCTCGTCGTTCGGCGAATCCCCGATGAACACGGCGCTTTGCAGCATCGCGTCCGGGTCCGCCCCTTCTTCGGCGAGAAATCGGCGCACGCCTCCCATCTTGTCGAAATCGCCCTTCCAGAAGTTCACGTGGATGCTGGAGACACGGAAGCGGACGCCTTCCTCATCGAGGATGCGGCAGATCTCATCCACGCGTGAAAGGGGAAGGGGCGTCACATCCTCGGAGAAATCGATTGCAAAGTCGGCGACGCGGAACGGCTGGTCCGCCGCAATGGCGGTGCCCGGCACCTCGCGCAGCACGCGGGCGGCAATGGCGGCGAGCGCCGCACGCTCGTCGGGCGCTCCGATGTCTGCGGAGGCGGAAAGCCGATGCATGCGGCGGGACTTTCGGTCATAGCGGTACACGAAAGCCCCGTTTTCGCCGACGACGCCCGCCACCGGCCACATGCGTGCGATATGGTCGCACCAGCCCGCCGGTCTCCCCGTCACCGCGACGACGCGAATCCCCGCCGCGGCGAGATCCCAGAGTGCGCTGTACGACGAAGCCGGGAGCATGCCGCCAGCGGTGAGCGTGTCGTCGATGTCCGTGAAGAGGTGCACGATGCCCTGCCGGATGGCGCGCGGGAGCTCCCGAAGCGGGGCGGGCCGCGCGGAAGCCGGAAGCGGCGGGATCATTCAGCCGGCAGGGCTGTTGCCCGGCCCTTCGGTGGCGAGCTGTGCCCCTCCTGCCCGCGTCCTGGCGCGGAGCTCCTCCAGGAGACGCAGGCGCGCGGTCTCCGTGCGGTCGTGCACCTTTCGCAGCGCGGCCATGACGGAATCCGCCACGTGCTGCTTGTGGTCTGCATCGCGCGGGCAGGATTTCAAGGCCTGGCGGCGAAAATCGGAGCACTTCTGCACGCCCCGCACGGTGTAGATCATGACATCGCGGGTGGGAAAGTCCTCGTCCATGCCGCCATGCGGATTGGGCCTCAGCGTGTTGCCGTTGATCGCCACGAGCACCATGTGGGAATAGAACTTGAGGTAGGTGTCGATCTCCTTCAGGCCGTGAGCCGTGGAGGGGTCCCACGGGCGGTAGCGGGTGCCGGAAGGAAACAGGAGAATGAGCCTCCCTTCCTTGCGGAGGGACATGAGCGTCTTCATGGCGGCGATATTCAACCGCGCCCGTCTCTTTTCCGCGTCCCGGCGCTCCTTGGGATCGGCGATGGACTCCAGGCCGCGTGACGGGTAGAGAACCACCCGGGTGAAGACCTCGGTGAAGGCGAGGACGAGCTTGCTCTCCTCATTGAGCTTGACTCCGGCAATCGAGACGATTGCCTCTGCCGCCTCCCGGCACCCCTCTCCGCTCCTTTCCAGCAGCTCGTAGAAGCACGGGATNNTGCACGAGCGGCTTGTTGGCCGGGCGGCCCGGCTGGAAAACGTTCTCTTCGGTCACTATCGGCGCGCCGGTAGAGTTCGCAATCATCTGTTCGATGAGCGGCTCGTATCGGCTTTGATTCAGGACGTCTTCGTCGGTCATATCAGTTGTTAATACTGCCCAGATTGGCTTTCTGCTGTCAATCCAGCGTCAACAACACTGAAGAAGACGGCAAAACGTAGACCTACGTGAGATCGCGCTGGTAGAGACGGTGCACTTTGTAGACCTTCCCCCCAAGCGTCGCAAGGTCTGAGAGCATCAGCTCGGTTGTTTCGGCGATCTGCACGGCATCGACATAGAGGAATCTCTTCTGCGACGCAATCTTCTCCAGCATATAATAGAGAAGCGCGTTGCCGCCAAGCCTCTGGTACTGGGGGAGGATGCCGGCCCCGTTGACGACAAGCCATCGTGTCCGGCGATACTCCAGCAGCAGGTCAATGATGCCCCACGGCGTGATCCTGCCTCGGGACCGTTGCAGCGCCGCGGAAAGATCGGGGAAACCGAAGAGGAAGCCGGCGATCTCCCCCTTGCTCATAAGGAGTTTCACGAGCGACGGATCGGCGACGGTGAGCAGATCCGTCGTGATCTGCCTGATCTCCCCGCTGCTGAAAGGATAGAACTCATCGCCATGGGACTGGAATGAATCGTTGTAGACCCTGCCCAGGGCCTCCGCGCGGCGGGCGAGCTGCCGCTTGGTGCGGAAGTCCGGCACCTCGAAGCTGCCCCTCTTCAGCGCAATTTCGGCCACGCGGCGGACCCTGTCCGGCAGCGTGAAGGCGCCTGCATCGATGAACGCCGAAAACTGGTCGCGCAGCTTCGAAAACCCCTCCGCCTCCAGGGCCGGCCCGTACCAAGGGTGGTTGTAGTTCATCATTGTCATGACGGCGCGGTGCTCGAAGCCCTCGATGAGCGCCCCCATACCCATAAACCCGAATCCGTACGGGCCTGCGACGCGAGCCAGTCCCCGGCCGCGCAGCCAGTCGAAGGTGGCCTCAAAGAGGGCGTGGGAGACGGCGCGGTCGTTTATGCAGTCGAAGTAATAGAAGTGACCGAGGCGGGTCTTGTGGTAGGCATTATACGAGGCGTTGTCGATTGCGGCGATCGTCCCGGCGACCTGCCCGTTCTTCCGCGCGATGAAGAAGCGCGCCTCCACATGATCGAAGGAGGGATGCCTGCGGTCGAGCACCATCCGGATGTCGCGCCGGAACTGGGGCACCCACTGCGCACATCCCCGGTACAGGCGGTGCGGGAAATCGACGAACTCTTTTCCGGCCCTCGTCCGTGAAGACTCCACGATCTCGACGGTGAGCTTTTCCTGCATCCGGTTCCTCCGCATGGGTTGTACCCGATGGTCGCTCTCTTGGTCAAACATGCGTGATTCGCTATACTTGCGCCCGCATGCTGGGGGCGGCACCCGCACCGCTTGAAACAACACAAGGAGTACCGTGGTGAAGTCTGTTTTTGCCGAGACGCTCTACACCGGCGATGAGGTGGTCCGTAATGCCCACCTGCTGTTCGAAGGAAACACGGTGAAGGGGATCTCCATGGAGCCGAAGGGGGATTTCGTCGGCAAGTATCCTGTCGTGACGCCGGCATTCATCGATGCCCATTGCCACATCGGCATGGAGCGCGCGGGCGAGCCGGGGAGCGAGGGTGAGGCCAATGAGCACATGGAGTCCCTTCTGTTCCTCGCGGATGCCCTTGATTCCGTGCAGATGGACGACGCGGCATTTCGTGACTCCGTGGAGCTGGGCGTCCTGTACTCCTGCGTGCTGCCGGGGAGCGGGAACATCGTCGGCGGGAAGACCGCCGTCATCCGCAACTACGCGCGGACGACCACCGAGGCCCTGATCGCGCGCTCCGGCATCAAGGCCGCGTTCGGCTACAACCCGATGTCGACCCGGGAGTGGAAGGGGAGCCGGCCCTATACGCGCATGGGTGCGCTCTCCCTGCTGCGGGCGCGCCTTTCGCAGGTGCAGCTGAAGCTGCAGAAGGCCCGGCGCGGCGGAAAATCGCCCGCGGATTCCGCCCTGAGCGCAGAAGATGAAGTCATCCGCGACATCCTCCAGCGCCGGCAGACGCTGCGGGTCCACGTGCACAAGACGGACGACATCGCCAGTCTCCTGCGCGTGCAGGAGGAGTTCGGCATCGGGGTGACGATCGAGCATGCCTGCGACGTGCACGACGGCCACATCTATGCCGCCTTGAAGGAACGGGGAATTCCGGTCGTCTTCGGACCGATGGATGCTTTCGCATACAAGGTGGAGCTGCGCCACGAAAACTGGCGCAATGTCCGCCACCTCCTCCAGAGCGGCGTCGAGTTCGGCCTCATGACGGACCACCCGGTGATTCCGCAGCGCAACCTGCTGCTCGGGCTGCGCTGGTTTATGCGCTGCGGCCTGAATCGGAAAGAGGCGATAGAGATCATCACGAGGCGCAACGCGCAGATTCTCGGCATTGATGCCACCCTGGGCACGCTGGCCAGGGGGAAATGGGCGTCCTTTTCCTGCTGGAACGGGGACCCGTTCGACATGACCCGCTACCCCGTGAAGGTGTTCGCGGAAGGGGAGATCGTCTTCGAAGAGGGGCTGGAGCGCCCCGGAGAATAGGCAAATGAGCCCGGCGCTTCTCATTTTGCACCATTCGGGGTTAGCGAATGAGAGAACAGGTGCGGGGACGCCTTTTCCAGGATCGTGCAAAATGAGAAGCGCTCGCCCGGATTCGCAAAAGGAAAAAACTGCATGAGCCGATTCACCGTCGTGATCGCGGACGACCGCTATGCGGCATATGACGAAGAGAGGGCCGTGTTTGCCCCTCTGGACGCGCGCATCGAGATTTTCCCGTCTTCTTCCCCTGCTGAAGCGCCCCGTGTTTTCGCCGATGCGGACGCCATCCTGGTGAACCTGTTCCCCATGACGTCGGACATCATCAGCGGCCTTGCCAGATGCCGCGTCATCTCGCGCTACGGCGTCGGCTACGACAATGTCGATGTGCCGGCCGCGACACGACACGGCATCTGGGTCGCCAACGTGCCCGACTACTGCTTCGAAGACGTCGCCGACCACGCGCTCAGCCTGCTCCTGGCGGGCATCCGCGGCATCGCCTTCAAGGACCGGATGATCCGGCAAGGCAAATGGAATCTGCACGCGGGACACGTTGTCCATCGCATCACCGGCCGGACCCTGGGAATACTCGGGTTCGGGAAGACCGGCCGATGCCTCCATCGGAAAAGCTCCGGCCTTGGATTCTCCCGGCATCTCGCCTACGATCCCTTCCTCAGCACGTCCGCAATCGAAGCCGAAGGGGCCACGCCCGTGGACCTCGCGATGCTGCTCTCTGAATCCGATTGCATATCGGTTCACGTGCCCCTTTCACCCGAAACCCGGCACCTGGTCGGGAGGGCGGAAATGGCGCGCATGAAACACGGTGCGATCATCGTGAATACCTCGCGCGGACCCGTGCTCGATGAAGCCGCGCTCATCGACGCCCTGCGGGAGGGCCGCCTGGGCGGCGCGGGCCTGGACGTGTTCGAAACGGAGCCGCTCCCGGCGGAGAGCCCGCTCCGGCAATTCGACAATGTCATTCTCACCGATCACGCGGGCTGGTACAGCGAGGAATCGCTCACGGAGCTGAAGTCGAAAGCCGCGAAGAATGCTGCCGCCGTGTTGACGGGCGGCCCGCCCCTGTACCCGGTCAATACACCCGTGCGGCCGTAGGCCGCTTTGCGGCGGGAGCCGCCAGTCGATCGTCGCGCTCCTGTATGCGGCGACACCATTGGAAAGTGAGGAAACTGAAGATGCACGAAGTGCTTTCCCGGCTCGGTGAGATCGGCATCGTTCCTGTTGTGAAGATCGAAAAGGCATCCGACGCGGCGGCGCTGGGCCGCGCGCTCGTTGCGGGCGACCTGCCGGTGGCGGAGATCACGTTCCGCACGGTCGCAGCCGAGGAGGCGATACGGATCCTGACCCGCGAGGTGCCGGAGATACTCGTCGGCGCCGGCACCGTGCTCACCACGGACCAGGCTGACCGGGCGGTGGCCGCGGGGGCGCGCTTTATCGTGGCGCCGGGCTTCAACCCGAAGGTCGTCGACCATTGCATCGCCCGGGGCGTCCCGATGGCGCCGGGCATCAGCTCGCCGTCAGAGGTTGAGATGGGATTGGAACGAGGGCTTTCGGTGCTGAAGTTCTTTCCCGCGGGCGCCTCGGGCGGGTTGGAGTACCTGAAGGCGATCGCCGGCCCGTTCGCGGGTGTGCAGTTCATGCCCACGGGCGGCATCGAGCCGGGCAACCTCCGCGAGTACCTCTCCTATGACCGCGTGCACGCGGTGGGGGGAACGTGGATCGCCAAGGAGTCGATGATCGCTGCCGGGAAGTTCGACGAGATCACGCGTCTTGCCCGCGAGGCTGTCCAGATCTCGCTGGGCTTCGAGCTTGCGCACCTGGGCATCAACGAAAGCACGGCGGATGCGGCGCTGGCAGGGGCGGAGACCATGGCGCGCCTGTTCTCCTTCCCGGTGAAGGTCGGGAACAGCTCCACATTCGCGGGCACGGGCTTCGAGTTCATGAAGAGCCCCTATCTCGGCTCCCACGGCCATATTGCGATTGCGACGAACAATATCACGCGCGCCGTCGCCTGGATGGCACGCAAAGGCGTGGGCGTCAAGAAGGAAACCGCCAAGGAAAAGGACGGGAAGATGATCGCCGTGTACCTCGACCTCGAGGTCGCGGGTTTCGCCCTGCATCTCTTGCAGAAATAGGAGCGCCACGATGCCGCGATTCGTCACGTTCGGTGAGATCATGCTGCGCCTGAAACCGCCGGGCGCGGAGCGTTTCTTCCAGAGTCCGCTGCTGGAAGCGACATTCGGCGGGGGGGAGGCGAATGTCGCGACGGCCCTGGCCCGTTTCGGCTGCCAGACGTCCTATATCTCTGTCATCCCCGCGAATGCAATCGGGGACGCCTGCGTCGGGGAGCTGCGCCGCCACGGCATTGACACGACCGGGATCGTGCGCAAGGGCGCACGGCTGGGCATCTATTTCCTGGAAGCGGGTGCAAACCATCGGCCGTCCGTCGTCATCTATGACCGCGCCGGGGCAGCCATCGCGGAAGCCCGCCCGGGGGACATCGACTGGAACGCGGCATTCGCGGGGGCGGAGTGGTTCCACATCACGGGCATCACGCCCGCCATCTCGCAGTCCGCCGCGGATCTCTCCCTGGAGTCCGTGCGCATCGCGAAGCAGAAGGGGCTCACCGTTTCCTGCGATCTGAACTTCCGCAAGAACCTGTGGAAGTACGGCAAGAGCGCACCCGAGGTGATGACGGAGCTCGTGAAGTTCGTGGACGTTGCCATTGCCAATGAGGAAGACTGTCAGAAGGCGCTGGGTGTCTCGGTGCCTGTGGACGTCGAGTCGGGGAAGCTCGATCCCGCGCAGTACCGTGCTCTCGCGGAGAAAGTCCTCTCGACGCACACCAGTCTTCGGACAATTGCCATCACGCTGCGGGAAAGCAGGTCAGCGGACGAGAATGGCTGGTCGGGCGTTCTCCACACCGGCAAAGAGTTCCTCGTCTCGCGGCATTACGAAATCCGCGACATCATCGACCGGGTGGGCACAGGGGACAGCTTCGCCGCGGGGCTCATGTACGGCCTGACGCACCTGGCGTCGGCCCAGGAGGCGCTGGATTTTGCCGTTGCCGCCTCGTGTCTGAAGCACTCGATCCCCGGCGATCTGCCGCTCCTGTCCGTGGCAGAGGTGAAGGCACTTATGGGCGGATCGGGTTCCGGCAGGGTGCAGCGGTAGGGCTGCCCGAAGCGGCTGCCCCGTCCGATCCGCCGCGTTCAGATCATCATATTGACGTTTTGCGCGCTGCTCAATCTTTCCTGCAGGCTGATTTGCGGCTGCGATGCCGCCTGGGTAAGGTAGGCTTCCGAGGCCGCGCGCGCGGTCGGCTGCTCAGGATTGGATTGGAGCCGGGCGATCTGCGATGCGGAGGACTGCAGTGCAGCGGCGGCATCCAGCGGGGAGGGGATGAGCTGCAGCCCTGTCCTTATGGAGGAGGGGCCGTTTACGTGAGCGTCATTCAAGGCAGACGCGGCGGGGGCGTTGATCGACGCGGGCGTCATCCCCTTGAGCTGTGCCGCGGCCAGGAGGGCAGTGTTTTCCTGCGCAAGAGCCTGCCGCTCGCCGGGAGCCGTGTCGGACGAGCGAACCAGGTTCTGCAGGACCGACGTGGACATGATCGGTGACGTTGAATTGATCATCTGTTAGTAGAAATGCAACTTCGGGATGATCGCCCACAGGCCGATGATGATGAAATAGATGCCCACGGAATAGCGGAGAAACTTCGGAAAAGCGAGCACGAAGATTCCGAAAAGCAACGTGAGGATTCCCCAGAGAATGCCGATCGGTTGAAACATGCAACTACCCTTCTGTCCTGTTCGATTGATCCATGAAGAAGCCGCATGTCACCACGCGCACGCGGCTTCCCATCCTTTGTTCTCTAGATGATGGCGATGACGATAACGACGACGACAAGCAAGCCGAGAATCATCAGAACTGTCATTTTTTTCTCCTTCCTTGATTCGAGATTGCATTTTCCAAAGCATTCTCGATGTGGACGACCCTACATCCAGAACAGCAGGTGAGCTCCCAGGAGTCCCGAGCTGGTCTTGATGTCGATGCCGTTGTTGATATTCAACCCCATGATGTACGAAAGGCCGACCGAGAACGGACCGATCTTGGCGTCCGCGGCGATCTGGGCATTGAGCCCGGCCTGGAGCGGGGTGGCCGCGAAGTTGTAGGTAAAGTCCGGTCCAACTCCCAGCGACAGCCGGAAGATCGTCACATCCAGGGCCACGCCTGCGTCCAGATAGAGGTTCAGGGAGCTGATCACGCCGGCCGAAAGCAGAAGGAGACCTTCCGCCTGGAACCAGCCCAACTTGAGCCGCACATCGCCGCCGAAGCTGAGCTGGTCGACATTCAGATCGCTGAGACTGGCCGGCTGGCCGATCAGCACGGGCGATTTATAGAATGCGGCACCACCGATGCCCCAGTCGGCAAAAGCCGCGACTGGCAGGGAAACCAGGACCGCAAGAATGAAGACGATCTTACGCATGTGCGCCTTTCCTTTTTCCACGACTGATCACTGAACTGGTCATATCTCAAGATAGACAGAGTCCCGACCAGGCTCTGTACGGCAGCGTACGCTCGGTCGATGTTTCTGGCTCTACGGTCTCACCAGCTCCCGTATCCTGGCACGGAGCAGGGCATACGGATCCCCGCCGCCCGCGATTTCCCGCACCAGCGCGCTTCCCACGATCACGCCATGCGCGTGCGACTCCAGTGCGCGCACCTGCTCGCGGCTGGTGACGCCGAAACCCGCCAGGATCTTTGCCGGCCGCGTCGTCCGCGCCTCCTTAATGGATGAAAGAAACCTGCGTGTCGCTTCATCCACGGTGGAGCGGGGACCGGTCGTGCCCGCGCGCAGCGTGGCATAGATGTACTCCGTGTCCAGGGCCGCCGCGCGGCAGAGCCTTTCCGTGGAAATCGATGGCGAAAGGACCGGCACTGCCGCGAGCCCTCGGGCGCGGGCTTCCGCGTAAAGCCCCTCGTCGGCGTCGGGCGGGAGATCGGGTACGATCACCCCGTATGCCCCCGCGGCGTGGCACTCGTCCAGAAATCGGCCGACGCCGCGGGTGAAGAGCAGGTTTGCATAGCTCATGACGAAGACGGGGACAGTCACGGCGGCGCAGATTTCCGCCACCAGCACGAAACCGTCCTTCACCGTGAATCCAGCCTCCAGCGCCCGCGCGCATGCCGCCTGGATGTCCGGTCCGTCCGCCGTGGGATCGGAGAAAGGGAACTGCACTTCCAGCCATGTGCATCCGCCGTCGGCAAGCCCGCGCGCCGCCCGGAGGGAGCCGGCCCGGTCGGGGTAGTACGCCACGAGATGAGCCATGATTCTTGAAGGAGCGCTCATTGCGCGGCCTCCTCGCGCAGGAACTCCGCCCAGGGCTCGGCGTCCATCGCGCGCGCGAGGATAAAGAGGTCCTTGTCGCCGCGGCCCGACATGTTCACCACCAGCGACGATTCCGCGGGGTAGTCGCGGGCGATCCTCATGACGGCCGCCGCGGCGTGCGCCGACTCCAGCGCGAATATCATGCCCTCCATGCGGGCGAAAAACTTCACCGCCTCAAGCGCCTCGGCGTCGGATGCCGTGAGGAACCTGACCCGTCCCATGGTGCCCAGGTGAGCGAGCTGGGGTCCGATGCCGGGGTAGTCCAGCCCCGCGGAGACCGAATGCGTGGAGAGCACCTGGCCGTCGGCGTCCGTCAGGAAAAGGGATTTGTAGCCCTGGACGATGCCGGGCTGGCCACGGCCGTTCATGCGCGCGGCATGCTCGCCCACGCCCGTGCCGCGTCCCCCCGCCTCAACGCCGATCAGCTCGGGGGTTTCCGACTCCAGGAAAGGAGAGAAGAAGCCGATCGCGTTCGAGCCGCCTCCGACGCATGCCACGAGAGCCGCGCACTCCAGACCTTTCTCTTCGATCTGGCCGCACAGCTCTTTGCCGATGACGGACTGGAACTCGCGCACCATGTCGGGATAGGGGGAGGGACCGAGCGCGGATCCCAGCAGGTAATGGGTGTCACGGAAGCTCCCTGCCCAATCGCGCAGGGCCTCGTTGACGGCGTCCTTCAGCGTGGCCGATCCGCCCGTGACCGCCACGACCTCCGCTCCGTAGCGCTCCATCCAGAACACATTCGGCTTCTGGCGTCTCATGTCCACCGCGCCCATATAGACCCGGCAGGGGATGCCCAGGCGGGCGCAAACCGCCGCGGTGGCAACGCCGTGCTGACCGGCGCCGGTTTCCGCGATGATTCGCGTCTTGCCCATGCGCTTCGCGAGCAGGGCCTGGCCGATGGCATTGTTGATCTTGTGCGCCCCTGTATGCGCGAGACCCTCCAGCTTGATGTAAATGCGCGCGCCTCCCAGCTCCCGCGTGGCGTTCTCCGCGAAGAGCAGAGGCGTGGGCCGCCCGGCAAAGTCCCGCAGGGTGAGGGCAAGCAAATCACGGAAAGACGCATCATCCAGCGCATCGAGGAATGCCGCCTCCAGCTCATCCAGGGGCGCGCGGAGCATTTCCGCAACGTATCGGCCGCCGAACTGCCCGAAGAAGTCGTTAAACCTTTTCATGTCTTCCTATCTCCTCGAAAAATCGTCCAAGCCTCCCCTCATCCTTCTTCCCGGGGGCTTCTTCCAGGCTGCTGGACGCGTCGATGAGCTCCGGGGACAGCTCTTCCAGGATGCTTCCGACATTATCGGGACCGATGCCGCCGGCCAGCCACAGGGGCCGGCTCGTTTCGAGCTGACGCACAACGTCCAACGGAATCCGACGGCCGGTGCCGCCGGCGGCATCGGGTGAATACGCGTCGGCAAGCACGCGGGGACAGTAGAAGCGCGTCATCGACGCACCATCATCCACGCCTTGCACCCGCACGGCCTTGTAATAAGGAAATGCGAGCTTTGCGCAGTCTTCGGGAAGCTCTCCGCCGTGGAGCTGCACGGCATCGATGAGGCCTTCGGAGAGAAGTGCGTCGACCTCGGGGTCAAGACGCGCGGCGTCCGCATCGTTCACGACGACCGCGACCTTGAGCACGGGGAGCTCACGAAGCTCCCGGACCAGCTTTCCGTCGGCGCGGCGCTTCGAAGGGGCGAACACGAATCCCAGCAGGTCTGCGCCAAGCGCATGCGCTATTTCGGCATCCTGCGTTCGCGCGATGCCGCAGACTTTCACGAGCGGTCGACCCCTGCGCCGCCGCGCGGCCAGGCGAGGCCAGAAGTCGCGCGTCGCAGGCAGGAAGGCCGCGAGCAGCGCGGGGATCATCCGCGGCTCACGCATGACGGTTTCACCGACCAGCACGCCGTGGAATCCCGCGCCGCGCGCAAGGAGGACATCTTCCGCCGCGCGGATGCCCGACTCGTAGACACGGCGGCTGTTCCAGTCGATGGCTGCCGCAAGGGCGACGGGGTGGAGTGGGTCGACCGTGAACGTCGCAAGGTCGCGCGCGTTCACGCCCGTGAGGGGAGGCGCCAGGGCGCGGCAGGCCTCCACGTCCGCCTGGTCATGCAGCTCGACGAGCGCCTCCATGCCGAGCGCCCGGGCGCGCCGGTGCATGGCGGCGAGCAGCCTCGGCTCCAGCATCGATGCGATCAGGAGGACAGCATCCGCGCCGGCGCGCCAGGACACCTCGACGTCCTCTTCGTCGAAGAGAAAGTCCTTGCGCAGCAGCGAAACGCCGGGCAGGGCAGCCTTGATACGCATCAGGTCATCCAGCGATCCGCCGAAGCTTTCCGTCTCCGTAAGCACGGAGATGCTCCGCACGCCCTGGGCCGCGTACACGCGCGCCTGCGCCACCGCATCGATGCCCGGCGCGATGTCCCCTTTCGACGGGGAACGGCGCTTCACCTCGCAGATCAGGAATGGCTCCGCACCGAACGGCATGAGCGGATGGACACGGCGCGCGGGCACCGCGGCGCCCAGTGCATGGCCGCGCGCGCGCACGAGCTCCCGCCGCCGCGCGACGATCCCGGCACGGACATTCATGCTGCCGCCGCGGTCCGACCCGCCTGCGCGCGCACCTGGTCGAGCTTTGCCCGCGCGCGGCCCGACGAAAGCGATTCGCGCGCCGCCAGGTAACCGTCGCCGATGTTGCGCGCAAAGCCGCTGATATAGAGGGCTGCGCCGGCATTGAGGAGCACCGCCTCGCGCATGGCCGCGGGCCCCGCACCCGACAGGATCTCCAGGGCCGTGCGCGCATTGTCCGCCGGTGTGCCGCCGCGAAGCTGATCCACCGGGAAGCGCGCGATGCCGAACTCTTCCGGCGAAAGCGTGTAGTCCCGGCGCGTCCCGGATTCATCGATTTCGACCACGCGGGTCCGCGCGCTCACCGAGATTTCATCCAGCCCGTCCTCCCCGTGCACCGTCATGACCCGGCGGACTCCAAGGAGTCGGGCGGCCTCCGCGACCGGGCCGCAGAAGACCGGGTCGTATACCCCGATGAGCTGGTAGGCTGCATCGGCGGGGTTGGACAGAGGCCCCACGAGATTCATGGCGCTGCGGATCCCCAGCTCGGCGCGCGCGCGTATCGCGTGTCGCATGGCGCCGTGGTAGAGTGGCGCGAACAGGAAACAGAAGCCGGTCTCCCGCAGGAGCTCTTCGCTCGCTGCTGCCGCCGCATCGACGGGCACACCCAGCTCACGGAAAAACTCGGCGCTGCCGCTCGGCGAGCTCACGCCCCGGTTGCCGTGCTTCGCGACCAGCGCGCCGCATGCGGATGCGACGATCGCCGCCAGAGACGAGATGTTGAACGTGGCAAGCCCGTCCCCTCCCGTGCCGCAGGTGTCCAGAACAGGGCGATCGCTCGTGAAGGGCTTCTTCTTGCGGCGCAGCACCGAGGCGAAACCCGCGAGCACCTCCGGCCCGATGAGCGGACCCGAGAGCGCCGCGAGGATGCCGGCGATCTGCGAATCGGTGAGCCTGCCATCCGTCATCTCGTCCATGAACGCCTCGGCTTCTTCCCGCGTCATGATCCGCTTGTTCTGCAGCCCCGCCAGTATGGAAGAAAGGGGGAATGGCTCGCGTCGGTAGGCGATGAAGTTCTGCAGGCAGCGCTTCCCGTGCTCCGACGCGATCGACTCGGGATGGAACTGTATTCCTTCCACCAGGAGCGCGCGATGCCGCACCCCCATGATCTCCCCGTCCGCGGAGCGCGCCGTGACCTCGAGCTCCGGGGGCATGCTCTCTGCCTCGATGGCCAGCGAATGGTAGCGGGTGAATTTCGCCGAGCGCGGGAGACCGCGGAAGAGCCCCCTGCCGTCGAGGCTGATGTCGTCCGTCTTGCCGTGCACGATCCGACGCGCCGGCACGATCTTTCCGCCATACGCATACCCGATCGCCTGGTGACCGAGGCAGACGCCGAGCAGGGGGATGGACCCCGCGAAGCGACGGATCACTTCCACGCTGATCCCCGCCTCCTCGGGCCGACCCGGTCCCGGGGAGATGACGATGCCGGCCGGTGCCATGGCGGCAAGCTCGTCCACGGTGATGCGGTCGTTGCGGAAGACCTCCACGGGCGCGCCGCCCAGCTCGCAGAGATACTGGTAGAGATTGTGCGTGAACGAATCGTAGTTGTCGATGATGACGTACATCGTCATGCCTCCATTCCCAGCGCGCGCGCCAGCGCCGCCAGCTTCGCCTCGGTTTCCTCGAACTCCCGCTCCGGCACCGAGTCGTACACGATGCCGGCGCCCGCCTGCATCGTCACGATATCGCCCTGCTTCACGGCGCTCCTGATGGTGATGCAGGAATCCAGCGACCCATCGGACTCAACGTGAGCGACGACGCCCGCGTAGAATCCGCGCGCGGCCCCTTCAAGTGAATCGATCACCTCGATGGCCCGGATCTTCGGCGCGCCGGAGACCGTGCCGGCGGGAAATGTCGCGCGCAGCGCATCCCGGCCCGTCATTCCTTCCGCCAGCTTTCCCTCCACCGTGGAGACGATGTGCATGACATGGGAGTAGCGCTCGACCTCCATGAGCTCGCTCACCTCCACGCTTCCGGGCGTGCACACCCGGCCCAGGTCGTTGCGGGCGAGATCGACGAGCNNCGCGCTCCTTCGGGTCGGCGAGCAGGTCCTTTTCCAGTACCGCGTCCTGCGCCGCGGTGGCACCCCTGCGCCGCGTGCCTGCAAGCGGGCGGATCACGGCCTGACCGTCCCGCGCTTTCACGTGCACCTCGGGTGAGGCGCCGAAGAGCTGGAAGTCACCGAAATCGAGGAAGAACATGTACGGGGAGGGGTTGAGCGAGCGCAGAGAGCGGTACGCCTCGATTGCCGGCATGTCCGTGCGGACTTGCACCCGGCGGGAGAGCACACCCTGCAGGAGATTCCCTTTGCATATCTCTTCGCGCACCGCCTCGACGCCGCGCAGGTATTCTTCCCGGTCATCGGGTCGCGGCATCTTTTCCACCTTCCAATCCGTGCGCGCCGGTGCCATGAAGTTGAAATCCATGTCATTGATCCTGCGCTCGGTTTCGTCGATTTCCTTTTCCCCGTCGATCTCCTTCTCCCGGTAGCTCACCGCGACGATGGAGATGCTGTCCGTGTAGTGATCGAAAACGAGGAAGACGCTGCCGAAGAGGAAGAGCGCATCGGGCAGTCCCAGGGGGTCCTTGCGCGCGCGGAGACGGATCGTGTCGAACCGGGCGCAGTATTCGTAGGAGAGGTAGCCGATCCCCCCGGTCGGCAGCGGAAATGGCGCCGCGTGTCCGTCGTGCTGCCGGCTGAAATGCGCCAGGACGTCGAGAATGTCCCGCGCTTTCATCTTCACCGACAGGGTGACGCCGTCGCGCGTCATGAAATAATCGCTGCCCTTCTGGAAGATGCGGAACGCTTCTTTTAGCAGAAGAAACGAATAGCGCTCACGTCCCCGCTGAAACGATGCGCTTTCCAGGAGAACGCGCGCACCCAGCTTCTTCGCAAGCGCCAGGGGCGTGAACCGCTCTCCCTTGATCGTCCTGATCGTGACGTCTGCCTTTTCCATCACGTATGCCATACCTTCCTCCTTGCAGCCCCGGAAAATGAAAAAGCCGCGGAGCCTGTATACAGGCGCCACGGCTTTTCCAGAAAGTCGCAGGGCCTGGCGATTGTCGCCAGAACCTGCGTTTCGGTCCGCTCTACGCGGACCTGGTCCTGGCTACATCCAGAACCACCACCACGCGCATGAGATCGATTTTGCTGTGCGGGTATTTCCCATCACCATGCCGGGGAAGTTAACGATTTGCGGAGCGACCGTCAAGCCGTCCCGGAAAAAAGACTCACCCGGTCGGGCAACGCCGCAGCGGTGCATCGTCTTGCCCGTCATTCGCGGGGCAGGCTACGATGCTTCATGCAGGGTCTCATCAACGGTGTTCTTGCGGGGTACGGCATCGCGGTGCCCGTGGGTGCCGTTTCAATCCTCATCGTCACCACCGGCATGGTGTCCGGGTTCCGCAGGGGATTCGCCGCGGGTGTCGGGGCCGCGACGGCGGACCTGATCTACGCCACCGCCGCGAGCGCGGCGGGGACGGCCCTCGCGGCTCTCCTCACACCGGTGTCTGTGTACGTTCGCATCGCGGGCGGCGCGGCCCTGCTCCTGCTTGCCGCGTACGGCATCGTGCGGGGTGTTCGACAGAGGAATGACGGCTCACCGGATTCCGAGCGTCCCGCGCGTTCCGGCGGCGCGCTTTCAACCTATGCTCAGTTTCTGGGCATCACCCTCGTGAATCCTCTGACTGTCGTTTATTTTGCAGCCCTGATCCTGGGTCGCGAAAAAAGCGCCGGCGTGCAGCTTTTCGACCGGTTGGCGTTCGTGCTCGGCGCCGCCGCCGCGTCTCTCTCCTGGCAGACCCTGCTTGCGGGTTTTGGGAGCCTCTTCCATGGCAGGCTGTCCGCCGGCTTTCGGCTGGGAGCCGTGATCGTCGGCAACATCATCGTTGCCGGCCTCGGGGCGCGCATCCTCGTTCTCGCGCTCCGCTGAGGGCGGGCCCTACCTGATTGCTCCCATCCGCGAAAAGGGCCAGAGCCTGAAAACAGCCCAGCCTTCTATGTATCTCTTTTCCAGGGGAAATGGCTCCAGCATTGAGGGGTACAGGACCGAAGAAGGGTCCGCCGGATCCAGCGGGCGGAGCCGTGTTGTTTCGGAAAAACGGAAATCCAGCGAATTGTAGCGATTGTCGCCCATCGCAAAATACTGGTCGGGCCCGAGGAATGCGCTGCCGGCGGGGAACTCCGGAAAGTTCCTCATATCGTAATAGCGCACCAGGTACATGTAGAGCTCCCGCGCATCCTGGAGCAGCCGGTTCCTTTCGACGTCTGCCTCCATGGCCGCGGCCGAGGCACCGTTCCCGATGAGCACGAGATCCCTGTCGATGCGGTCAAGCAGATTCATCTTGATCGTGAGGTTGAGGTTGCGCGAGCCGCGCCCGTACGGGGTAGGGCCCACCGCGCCGGAAACACCTGCCACCGCGTACTCCTTCAGCGCGGCGAGCGCGGACGGGGATCGCGCGATCGCGAGGGCGAGGCCTAAGTCTTCGGTCCCCGCTCCTGTCTGGGAGATGGGATTCGACGCCCCCGCGGGCGCAAATCGCATTGCCGCGTCGCGGAGCGTCGCAATGGTCGGGTTTACGCGGGGCAGCTCCCCCTTTTCGAAAGCCGAAAGCACGCCAGCAGGCATGGCCGCGGCGCGGGAAGAGACCCGGGTCCAGTCGTCGCGGAGCCGGACGGCCAGCGTGCCCGGGTCCCCGCTGTCTTTTTCCGCGTCCCATTTCGCGAGCACTGTCCTCGTCCGCTCGTCCACGGGAATGGACTGCACTTTTGCACGAACGTCGGCGGGGAGCTTCCAGAGGTCGATCTGCGCAAAGCGCGCGCCATCCACGGTGACGGGACGGAAAGCGGGCTGTGCCGCCGTCCGCATATACAGGACGTCGTCCACCATCATGAGTTTTTCACCAGGAACGCCGACGATGCGTTTCACGAGCGGGTCGGCCTTTGGCGTCCCNNATAGCGGGGATTGGCGATGGTCACCACGTCTCCGCGGGCCGGCTGCCGCAGGAAAGGCAGCCTCCATTCCGTCAGGGGCAGGCGCGGTCCGAAAACGAGCTTCACCGTGAATGGACGATCCCCACCCAGGAAGACAGGCACCATGGATTCGGTGGGCACCTGGTAGAGCTGGAAGATGAATGTCTCGATCAGCACGACGGCGATGATGGCGGAAGCCAGCGCGTCCACCCATTCCAGAACGAGGGCGATAATGCCGCGCTTCCTTGCCTTGGCGTTCCTGTCGCGCCGGGGGTACGACGGGTCCCGCGCCATCAGGATGACGAAAACGATGCCCGCCGCGGTGCAGAGGAGAGTGAGCGCATAGAGAAACGCCGCGCGGCCGTCCCTGATGAGCCCCGCGTTCTGCCATTCTACACGGGGAAGCGCATGCCCGATGTACAGGGCGACAATGGAATAGCCTGTCAGCTTCCGCAGCCCCGGGGCGGCCGCGCTCTTTCCCGCGCGATACGCGGCATTCATCAACGGCAGGCCGGACGCAATGATCGCGAGCGAGATGCACAGGGAGGCGACGTAGAAACCGGAAAAGCGCGGGCAACCCGTGAGGATGATCGTGAGGACGATGCAGCCGAGCCAGACGAGCCCTGCGATCGGCGCGCTTTGCGTCTGTTTCGGCGGCGTCGTTATGCTGTTCGCGGATACGTTCGACATGGGGTTCTCTCGGACGCTCTTTTGCTGTCGCAGATTAGTGTTCTGCCCGGGTCTTTGTCAACCGAACGGGAGGCATACGCCACGGCCTTTGACCGTGGCGCTCGAATGAGATAGAGTGCCCGACTCCGGAGCACATCGAATGGTCAACCTCTCCAACATCCGCGTCGCCTTTGGCGAGCGCGTCATATTTGCCCACGGCGATTTCCTCCTGCGTCCCGGCGACAAGGTCGGCCTCGTGGGGCCCAACGGCGCAGGCAAGACAACGCTGTTCAAGGTGATCTGCGGCATCGAAGAGCCCGACGAGGGCACCGTCTCGATGGACCCCGGGACGGTGGTCGGATACTTTTCCCAGGAGGTCGGCGAGATGTCCGGCCGGAGCGCGCGGGAGGAGGTGCTCGCCGGCGCGGGTCGCATCTACGAGGTCGGCCGGGAATTGGCGTCACTCGAGCACCGCATGTCCGATCCCGCCGGCCCGCCGCTCACCGACGCGGAGATGGACCGCTATGGCGAGCTGCAGCACGAGTTCCAGCGGGGCAACGGCTACGACTTATCGGTCAGGGCAGACGCAATCCTCAGCGGGCTGGGCATCGCCGAGGACCGATTCAATCAACCGGTGGAAAGCTTTTCCGGCGGCTGGAAGATGCGCATCGCCCTTGCGCGCATCCTCCTGTTGAACCCCGACGTCCTGCTCATGGACGAGCCGACAAATCACCTTGATCTGGAATCGATCGTCTGGCTTGAGGAATGGCTCGCATCATTCAAAGGGGACCTGGTCATGACAAGCCACGACAGGGAGTTCATGACGCGCATCTGCCGCCGCACGGTGGAGGTCGCCGCGGGTGCGATCACGACGTATGCGGGCGATTACGATTTTTACGTCAGGGAACGCGCCGTGCGTCGCGAGCAGCTTGTCGCGTCCCAGAAGCGCCAGGCGGCGATGCTCGCCAAGGAAGAGCAGTTCATCGCCCGGTTCGGTGCACGGGCCTCTCACGCGGCGCAGGTCCAGTCGCGGGTGAAGACCATAGAGAAAATCGAGCGCATCGTCATTCCCCCCGATCCGAAGGAGATGAAGGTGCGATTTGCCCCGGTCGCCCGCAGCGGCGACGTCGTGGTGCGCATGGAGAACCTGTCGAAGAGCTGGCCGCGCGGCGACGGGACGCTCCTTCCCGTCTTTCACGGGCTCACGGGCGTCGTGAAGCGGCTCGACAAGATCGCGCTCACGGGCGTCAACGGCGCGGGCAAGTCCACGCTCCTGAAGGTCATCACCGGACAGACCGAGGCAACGGGCGGGAGCTGCACGCTCGGCTCCGGCGTCCGGACCGGTTACTTCAGCCAGTACTCGAGCGACATCCTCGTCCCCGGCCGCACCGTCTTCCAGGAGGTCGCGGATCGACTGCCGCGGGCGAACGAAGGCGTCGTCAAGAATGTCCTGGGCGCCTTCCAGTTTTCCGGCGACGATGTGGAGAAGAAGGTTGCCGTCCTGTCTGGCGGCGAGAAGAGCCGCGTCATGCTTGCCTGCATCCTCGCCCAGCCGGTCAATTTCCTCGTCCTTGACGAGCCGACCAATCACCTCGACATCGAGAGCCGCGAGGTCCTCCTGGATGCGCTGCGGGAGTTCGACGGGACGCTTATGATCGTGAGCCACGACCGGTGGTTCCTGCGGCACCTGTCGACGCGGGTCTTCGAGATCGCGCACGGCTCCCTCAAAGTGTATGAAGGCGGCTACGGGGACTACCTGTCGAAGAAGGCCTGAGAGCCGATCGGCGCGCCCCATGCGCGCAGGCGCGACTCGATGAAGTCCAGGCACCGATCGTGCTCGGACTTGCCGCGCCCGGAGACCGCCAGGGGCTCGCCGAACTCGATGTGGATCTGGCGGTCACGTCGAATCGGTCCGAAACCGCGGAAGATGCCGCTCGAGCCCCAGTAGTCGGTCTTCACGGCAANNTGGACGCCCGCCTTTGCCGCGAGCTTGGCCCCGAGGCTGTTCAGCTCCGCGCGCAGGAAGATTTCCTTGCGCGTGCCCTGTGGGAAAATGATGATGGAAATGCCGGCCGCCAGTCGCGCGGCGCCTTCCTTGAGAACGATTTCCAGGTCAGCGCGCGGGTCCTTGCGGGACACGGGAATGGGGTTACGCGAACGCATGATCGGGCCCCAGAAGAAGCCGTGGAGGAGCTTCTCCTTCACGACATAGGTCACCGGTTTCATCGGAACGATGAGGCCCGGCAGGGCGAGTGTCTCCAGCGTGCTCATGTGATTGGAGACGAACACGATCGGGCCGTCCGTCCCCCGGACCCTGTCCATGCCCTCTATCAGCAAACGGGCGCCGCAACGCTCCAGGTTGGTGATGATTTCACGTGAGCTGCGCGCCCATTCCTCATCGTCGTAGCGGCCTGCCAGGGCGAGCGCCCGGCTGCGCAGTATCGTCGCGAAGAAGTGGCAATACACGCTCCAGCGTGAACCGAGGAGAATATATTCGCTTCTGGCGCGCCGTACGCCATCAGCCGTGGCGTAGACGTCGCCGGGGAAATAGTCGGTCGTCATCTCCCTGACCCTACGCCCGCCAAAACGCGCCCGTCAAGAGCGAGGGCCGGCATTGAAAGCGCGCGCCTGAGGCATTAGGATGCCTCATTCGGAGGAAAGCCCTATGAGAAAGACATTCGACGCCCCGGTCGTACGCTGTGTCCGTGACGCTTTGTTCTTCATGGTCTTCTTCAGCCTGATCACCGGGTTCATTGAGGCCACGTACACCTTCGGGCTCCTGGGAGTCGACATACCTCCCGAGATCGTCTACGTCCTCTTTCTCCTTTCCCCTTTCCTCCTGCTGATCGTTCCTCGAAGCCTGGCGAGCCGGCCTTTCGCCGCGGTCACCGCCTCGCTTGCCCTCGCGTTCTGGGCGATAAGCCTGCCCCTGGATACGCGATGGCGAATGCTCGCCACCGGCGTGGGAAGCGGCCTCTCCCTCGTGTTCCTTGCCTGTCACGTCCGGCAGTCGGCGGGCGATATCCGCCTGAACGCCGCGGCAGCGGGATTCGGGGTACTCCTGTCCATCCTGCTGCGGAGCCTGCATGCCGGCAATCTGCTCCTCACCGGCGGCTGGTCATTTGTTTTGGGCGCCGCGCTTGCCGGCGTCTGCCTCGTCCTTGTGCTGGCGGGCCTCTTTTCCCGGCCGCCGATCGAATCCGCGCCGGAATCCCCGAAGGCCGACAAGGGAGCTGCGCCCCTGGGAGCCGGGAGGGCCTTCGGGCTCAGCCTCGGCCTTTCGAGCGTCCTCATCCTGCTCTATTTCGGCTTCACGAGCCCGACGGTGATCGCGCGATGGGGCGACGTGAGCTATACCGCCGTGACCGCGGTGGAGGCCGGCGCTCTTGCACTGTTCCTCGGTCTCTGGCTTGGCGTGCCGGGGTTCCGCCGCGGACTTTCACCCGTCGTGCTTCTCTGCGCGAACCTGCTCTTCATCGTTGGGCTTGCATTTGCGCTGCTGCTGCGGCAGCCGCATTTCACGGCCGCGACCCAGTACCCGCTCTATGCCCCTGATCCGAACCCCACGGCCCGGATTGCCTTCTGGGCGATGCTCGCGCTCCACCCGGTGCTCTACGCGGACTTTGCGGTGATTGCGGACGCGCTGTTTTCCGGTCGGCCCTCGCCGCGAAAGTTTACGACTGGATTCGGACTGGGCGCCTTGCTCCTGCTCTTCCTCTCATTCGCCCAGATATTCACCACGATATATGATTACATTCCCGTTGTCGGGCCGATTTTCCGCAACCAGTTCTGGCTCGTCATGGCAATCCCCGCCGTCCTGGCAGCCCTCGCGCTCCTGCTGGTCGCGCGGCCGGCCGCCGATCGCGGCCCAGCGCAAAGGAGCCAGCCGGGGTGGCTCGTCGCAGCGACGTTCGTCGCGGGAGCCTCCGTCCTGCTCGCGGGGCTGAGCTCCGCGCGGCCGATGCCGGCACCCGCGGGGAACAGTCTTCGCATCCTCACGTACAATATCCAGCAGGGCTACAGCGCGACCGGCCAGAAGAGCTTTGCTGCCCAGCGTGACGTCATCCGCGGACTCAACCCCGATGTCATCGGGCTGGCGGAATCGGATACTGCCCGAATCGCGGGGGGGAACTCCGATGTCGTGCGCTACTTCGCCGATGCCCTGGGCTTGTACTCCTACTATGGGCCGTCACCCGAAAGCGGCACCTTCGGCGTCGCGCTTCTCTCGCGGCACCCGATCCGAAACCCGCGCACATTCTTCATGCCGTCCCGCGGCGAGCAGACCGCGTGCATCGAGGCGGACGTCGACGTGGGCGGCAGGCTCCTGCGCGTCCTGGTCACGCACCTCGACAACGACGGCGCCCTGCCCCAGCAGCGGCTCGTGATCGACCGTGCCACGCGCGGGGCCGCCGGTGCGCCCCTTGCGATCGCGGTGGGCGACTTCAATTTCGACCCGTCGACCGAACAGTACCGGCAGACCACCGCTGCCCTGGACGACTCCTGGGTCACGGCGCAGCAGCGGATCGTGGATCCCGGAGCGTCGGACCCCGCCGTCAGCATCGATCATATTTTCGTCACGCGCGGCGCGCGTGTTCTTCACGCCCGCTATGTCCCCGAGGGTCCGTCGGACCACCCGGGGATGTTCGCGGAAGTGGCCTGGTAGAAGGCAGCGCGGCGGACCGATCCGCGCACATGCACTGAAAGGATTGCAGATGACGCAGAAGAGCATACTCTGGGAGAACAACGGGATCGCCCTGCAGATCGACATCGACGGCTTGATCAATCCCCGCGTGCTTCGCGACAAGGCACGGAACGTGACCTACGCGGATGCCGACTACTCGTACGCCCTGTCGGTGTCGGCGGACGACGGCGTGCGGCGCAGCACGGGGCTCGTCTACGAAAGCCACGAGGAACGCGCGGGAGCAGGGGGTACCCGTGAGCTGCGGCTTCTCGGGCGCCTGGATTTTGGAGGTGCGGGGCCGCAGGACCTCGGCCTCTGCCACACATTCGTCTTTTCCCCGGAAGGGGATTCATTCGACGAGATCGTGCAGCTCACGAACAGAGGTTCGACGCTGTACCGCATTGCACAGATCGATTTCGGTTTCCGCAAGATCATCTATCACCGCAAGGATGCCCGGTGGGCCGACGGTTTCGAAGGGTTCACGCTGACACCGGTGCCCCACCGGCGGAGATTCGGACACCGTGTCGACAGGAAGCTGGAGGGGTACCGGCTGGGCGACCTGATCCCGCACATGTGGGACCACGTGCGAAACGTCGGGGGACCGGAAGGCAGGAATCTTCCCGACCACGGCGCCGAGGGCTGGGTATGGAGCGATGGCACCCACGGGCTCCTGGTCGCGAAGTTCGCCCCTGACACGATCGAGTTTTCCATGTGGAAAGGGGAGATCAACGGACCGGACGTCTGCGTACGCTTCGGGGGCGTCTCCCAATGGCGGGACGACCCCGAATACGCGGCGCAGATAGCGCCGGGTGAGACGCTCACGTTCGGCACATCGCACTATGCGCTGGTCGAGGGCGGCTGGGAGAAGGGGTACTATCGCTATCGCGCTTTTCTGGGCGCGCACGGCAAAAAGTTCCCCCCTGACTACAACCCGCCCGTCCATTGGAACGAGCTTTACAACCTGAGCTGGAGACTGGGGGACGGGTCCAGCCGGTACTCACTCGCACAGCTCTACCGGGAGGCCGAAATCGCCGCGGACATGGGCTGCGAATCGCTCTACCTCGATCCCGGCTGGGACACGATCGAAGGATCGACTGTCTGGGATGAAAAGCATTTCGGCATCGGCTTGAAAGAGTTCGTGCGGACGGTACAGGAGCGGTACGGCATCAAGGTCTCCCTGCACCTGATGTCCCACACCAATTCGAAGGAAGAGTATGCGGGCATGTATCGGCACGACAAGGACGGCGCCCTGGTACCCTGCTGGAACGGCGCAAAGGTCTGCATGCAGTCGAAATGGAAAGAGGAGAAGACACGCCGCGTCCTGCGGCTGGCCGAGACTGGCGTGGCGTTCTTCATGTTCGACTTCCAGGAGGCTTTCCCACCCTGCTGTGACCCCGCGCACGGGCATGAAGTCCCCCTGAAGCGCCAGAGCCATGCAGAGGGGATCGACGAGGTGATCCGCAACGTCAAGCGGGAGTATCCCGGCATCTATATAGAGGCGCATGACCGGATCACGACCGGACTGCAAGACTATCACCCGCTGTATTTCCAGTACGATCCACCGCGCTCCTTCGACGAAAACTGGGGATTCGAATACATGTGGGACTCGTACCTGGACCTCATCAGCGGAAAGGCCGTGAGTCTCTACGAGTACAATCTCGCCTGCGAGATCCCCCTGTATCTGCACATCAACATCGGACAGAAGTCCGGGCTCCTCGAAAGCGGCAACCCGGTGGGTCCCGACAATGAGCGCATGCTCGCGTTCTGGTGGTACGCATCGACGGTGCGGCACCTGGGCATCGGCGGCGTAAGCGATCCCGACTCGGTACTCTACAAAAAGCTCAAAAGCGCCATGAAGACCTACATGCAGCTCCAGGACTTCTACAAGAGGGGCGTTTTCTACGGCATTGACGAGCTCACGCACGTCCACGTCCTGCCAGACAGGAACCAGGCGGTCATCAACTTCTTCAACCTTTCGGGAAAGCCCGTGGAAAAGAGCATCACGATGACGCCGGGGGATTTCGGGTTGCGGAGCATCGACGCAATAACAGGCGTCCGGGGGCTGAAAAAGGAAGGCGCTTCGTCCCGCTTCACCGTCCGGCTGGAACCACTGTCCCCGTCCCTGGCGCGGGTGAATATCGACACGTAGCCTCGTGCCCGCGCCACGTCGGCCGGCTCAGGCTGCCACCGCCGGCGCGCCGTGAAGGCGGGCGCGGGTCTATTCCACCGTGACGCTCTTGGCGAGATTGCGCGGCCTGTCCACGTTCCGCTTCAGCTCCACGGCGATGTAATACGCCAGGAGCTGCAGCGGTATCACGGTGAGAAGCGGGGAGAGAGCCTCCCGCGTTTCGGGCACTTGGATCACGTCCTCGGCGATGCGTGTGATCCGGGGATCATCCACATTTGTCACGGCGATGACACGGCCCTTCCGCGCGCGTATCTCCTCCATGCCGCCGATAGTCTTCTCCAGATTGTCGCCTTTGACGGCAACCATCACCACGGGCATTTCCTCGTTCACCAGGGCAATGGGTCCGTGCTTCACGTCGCCCGCCGACATGCCTTCCGAGAACACGTAGGCGATCTCCTTCAGCTTCAGGGCTCCTTCCATGGCGATGGGATAGCTGGGACCGCGGCCGAGATAGAGGAAGCTTGCGGCGGAACTGTACTTCCGGGCGATCCTGCGCACCTCTTCCGCCTGGGCGAGCACGCGGCGCATGAGGTCCGGCAGGAGCCCGATGTCCGCGACGAGTGACTTGCCGTCGGAAAGGGAAAGGTCGCGCATGCGCGCGAAGAGCAGTGCAATGAGGACGAAGCTCATCACCTGGCTCGTGAACGCCTTCGTGCTCGCCACGGCCATCTCCGGTCCGGCGTGCACGTAGACGCCGCCGTCGGATTCCCGCGCCATCGTGGAGCCGACGACGTTGATGACGCCCATGACACGGCCGCCCTTGCTGCGTATCTCCCGCAGCGTCATGAGGGTGTCCGCCGTTTCCCCTGACTGGCTCACCGCGAAGTACAACGTTTCCTTTTCGACGATGGGATTGCGGCAGCGCAGCTCACTGGCGATCTCGGCACGCGCGGGGATCCGGGCGATTGTCTCCATGAGATGGGCGCCGATCATTGCCGCGTGATACGCCGTGCCCATGGCGATGATCTGCACGCGGCGGATATCGAAGAAATCCCGGCGCTCCAGGTTCAACCCCCCGAGCTTCGCCGTGCCGAACTCCGGCACGAGCCTGCCGCCTTCCCCGAATGCGCGCGCCACGGACTCCGGTTGCTCGAAGATCTCTTTCAGCATGTAGTCCTGGTATCCGTTCTTGTCCGTGTCCGCGGCCACCCATTCGATTGTCTCCACGCGCTTGTCCACGACGGCGGCGCGCAGGTCCTTCGTGCTGAAGTCGTCCGCCGTCACCACCACCGTCTCTCCATCGTCGAGGTAGACCACCTTCGGCGTATGACGCACGATCGCATTTGCATCCGAGGCGATGAACATCTCCCCTTCACCGACGCCCAGCACCAGCGGACTGCCGTTGCGCGCGCCGATGATGAGCCCCGGGTGATCCGCGAAAAGGAAGACAAGGCCGTAGGTCCCGTGGATGAGCTCCAGCGTCTGCCGCACGGCGGTCTCGGGGTCATCGCCTGCATCGAGGAACTTCGCTGCAAGCTGCGCGATCACCTCCGTGTCCGTATCGCTCGTGAATGCGACGTCCTCCGCGATCAGCCTTTTCTTCAGCGCGTCGTAGTTGTCGATGATGCCGTTGTGGACCACCGCGACCTTGCCGCCGGCCCCGATCTGCGGATGGGCATTCGCGTCGTTCACGCCGCCGTGGGTCGCCCAGCGCGTGTGGCCGATGCCGGTCGTGGAAGAAAGCCCTTCCGGCAGGATCGCCTCGAGATTTGCCAGGTGCCCCTCTTTCTTCACCACCTTCAGCTTCCCCCGCACCACGCAGCCGATGCCGGCCGAATCGTACCCACGATATTCCAGGCGCTTCAGGCCCTCCATGAGGATCGGAACGGCATTCCGGGATCCCACGTAGCCGACGATTCCACACATGTGCTTCTCCTATCCGTAGATGAGGCGTCGAATCATGCGTTCTGAAAGCTCGCCTGCACCGAAGCGGCGTTCCGCTGCTTCGGATTTGATGAGCCGGTAGATCTCAGGGTTCCTCTTTCCCGCCTTCTGGAGCTCGCCATGGCGCTGGCGTACGTACTCTTCCACCGTCAACCCGAAATAAGCGAGGAACTCCTCATGAAGGCGCTCAAACTCCCCTTCATCGATTCCATAGTTCGCCGTTATGTGTCGCTTGAACTCCGCGAGGTGCATCGAAGACTTAGTATATCGAGTTTTTTGCGATTATCAAATATTTTGCCCGAAATAGGGCAAAATATCGGCCTGCCGCGAGAGAGATGCAGTTGTGAACAATTACTCTTTCTGTGAGGGTCCGCCGACCTATTGCATGAGTGCCCGCCTGCGGGGTATCGTCCCGTGCCCGTGACCCCTCTTGGCAAAGTATTCCACTCAGCGCGGCCGCACCTTGGATGGGCCGTTTTCTCGGTGATCTTTTCCGTTCTCGTCGTGGCGATCGCGCTGATACCACCGGCGCTCGTTCAGCGTCTCGTGGATAATGTGTTCGTTGTCTCCGTGGCGGACGGCGACTTCACGAGCCGGCGGAACCTGCTGCTGCTCCTTATTGGCGGGATCGTGGGGGCCAATGTCGTGCGTGCGGGCTTCATCTTCCTTCGCAACACCTTCGTGGAGGTCTACAGCCAGCGCGCCTCACGCGACCTCAAGCAGGAGATGTACGATCATATCCAGGCGCAGTCGTTCGGGTTCTTTCACGCCACGCGCACGGGCGAGCTCATGGCGCGCATGACAAACGACATCGAGATGGTGCGCGGCTTGCTCGCCCAGGGCCTCATGCAGGGGGCGACCGGCGTGTTCTTCTTCGTCGCCTCCGCGGCGATCCTCCTCGCGCTGAACTGGCAGCTCGCTCTCCTTTCCATGGTGACGGCGCCATTTCTCTTCCTCACGACATTCCGCCTTCGACGCGAGCTGCATCCGGCCATCACCGACGTGCGCGCGCAGTTCTCGCGCCTGAACGCCGCGGTGCAGGAGAACATCTCGGGCATCCGCGTGGTGAAGTCCTTCATGCGCCACGATCACGAGCTGGGGAAGTTCCGGCGCGAGAACGAGGGGCTCACGAAAAAGCGCAATCTCGCCATCGGCGTCTGGGGCAAGTACATGCCGGCCATGGAGTTTTTGTCGGGAATCTCCTCGGCGGTCGTGCTGCTCGTGGGAGGCTGGATGGTCATCCACGGCCGGATCTCGCTCGGCACGTGGGTCCAGTGCAACGGCTACCTCTGGATGATCGTGCAGCCGATGCGGACGCTGGGCGACGTGGCAAACCAGGTGGCAATGGCGGGCGCGTCGGCCGAGCGCATCTTCGAAATTCTTGAAGCCGCACCGACGATCGTCAACCCGCCGGCGCCGCGGCGTCCCGCGAGGATCAGGGGAGACGTCGAGCTCCGCGGCGTCTCCTGGGGGCTTGGAGGCCGCCCCATACTCCGGAACATCAGCCTCCACGCGCCCGTCGGATCCACGGTGGCGATCATGGGACCCACCGGCAGCGGAAAGAGCTCTCTGGTGAACCTGATCCCGCGGTTCTACGATCCGGACGAGGGCCAGGTTCTGATCGACGGCATCGACGCGCGCGAGCTGGACCTCGCACTGCTCCGGGACAGCATCGGCCTGGTCGCCCAGGAGACATTCCTTTTCTCCGACACGCTCTACGGAAACCTCACCTATGGACGCGAGGATGCGTCGCTCGAGCAGGTGCAGAAAGCTGCCGTTCTTGCGCAGGCGGAAGAGTTCATCCAGCCGCTGGAAGAGGGATACGAAACGGTCGTGGGAGAACGGGGCATCGGCCTCTCCGGCGGGCAGAAGCAACGGGCGAGCATCGCACGGGCACTCATGAAGGAGGCGCCCATCCTCATCCTCGATGATTCCACGAGCTCGGTGGACATGGAAACCGAGACCCGCATCCAGCGGGCACTTCGCAACCTCGATCACCGCGTCACGACATTCATCGTCGCGCACCGCATCAGCTCAGTGCTGCACGCGGATGAGATCGTCGTGCTGGACCGCGGGGAAATTGTCGAGCGGGGCCGTCACGACGAGCTGATCGCGCGGCGCGGGCTCTACGCGGAGTATTTCGACGTGCAGTACGCTGACCGGGAACGGACCGCGGAGGGCGGCTGATGGCGCGCAGGAGATTCTTCGACGACGAGGAGATGCAGGAGGTCGACGGCAGGACGCTGCGGCGCCTCCTGGGGTACCTGGCGCCGCACAAGGGCGCCGTGATCCTGTCCATCGGCCTCCTGGTCCTCGCCGCGGTCTCCGCGCAGATCGGGCCGTACCTGATAAAGATTTCCGTCGACGTCTACATGCCCACGGGTAATTTCGCCGGCATCGCCAGGATCGCCGCGCTCTACGCCGTCATCATCGCGGCCAGCGCGTGGGCGATGCGCTCACGGCTTCTCATCATGGTCCACATGGGCAATGAGGTCATCGAGAAAATGCGGGAGGAGATTTTCCGTCACGTCAACAGGCTCTCCTTCAAGTTCTTCGACGACCGGCCGGCGGGCAAGATCATCCATCGCATCATGATCTACGTCGACAGGCTCCAGCAGATGATCAAGCACGGCGTCGTGAATATCGTCGCCGACGTCTTCAAGCTGCTCCTGATCCTCGTCTTCATGTTCGCGATCTCTCCGTCGCTCTCACTCGTGGCCCTCACGGTCACCCCGTTTCTCGTGGCATTCGTATTCCTCATCAAGGGCGCCATCCACAAACGCTGGGACGACTACCAGTACAAGAGCGCNNCTGAACGCCTACGCGCACGAGAGCTTCATCGGCATGAAGGTGACGCAGGCGTTCGTGCGCGAGGGCAGGAATTCGGGGATCATGAAAGAGCAGCTCGACGAAAACTACTCAAGCTGGATGCGCGCGGTGAACCTTGCCAACATCCTTTTTCCGGTCGTGCTTCTCTTCAACACCGTGTCCATCGGCCTGATCTACTGGTTCGGATACAGGTTCCTGGGGCTCCACGTGGCGAGCCTGGGCAGCCTCATTGCATTTTCGAGCTACATCTGGATGATCACGGATCCCATCGTGGACTTGAGCAGCTTCTACAACGAGATCCTCGTTGCCCTCGCGGCGGCGGAGCGCGTCTTCGACTACCTGGACACCCCCGCGACGACCGTGGACTCGCCGGACGCATACCCGCTGCCGCGCGTGCAGGGACGCGTCGAGTTTCGCGATGTGCATTTCGGCTACGACGAGCGCGTCCAGCTTTTCCGCGGGATCAGCTTCTCCGTGGAGCCGGGCACCGCCGTCGCGCTCGTGGGGCAGACCGGGGCCGGCAAGAGCACCATCATCAATCTGCTCTCCCGCTTCTACGATATCGGGGAAGGGCGAATCCTGATCGACGGACACAGCATCGCCGATGTGACGCTGGAGTCGCTGCGCGGACAGGTGGGCGTCATGATGCAGGACCCGTTCGTCTTCACCGGCACGATCGCGGACAATATCCGCTATGGGCGGCTCGACGCCGGCATGGAGGACATCGTGGCAGCGGCGCGTGCCGTGCACGCGCACGAGTTCATCGAGGAGATGCCGGAAGCCTACGAGTCCCCTGTGATGGAGGCGGGCAGCAACCTTTCCGTGGGACAGAAGCAGCTCCTGTCATTCGCGCGGACGCTCCTCATGGATCCCCGCATCCTCGTGCTGGACGAGGCCACGGCAAGCATCGACACGAAGACCGAGCACCTGCTCCAGCAGGCCATCCGCCGCATTCTCACGGGAAGGACGTCCTTCGTGATTGCGCACCGTCTCTCGACGATTCGCAACGCCGACCTGATCTTTGTCGTGGATGGTGGGCGCATCGTGGAGAGCGGCCGGCACGACGAGCTCCTCCAGCGCGGCGGCCGCTACGCCGAGCTCAACGCCCGGCAGTACGCCGATATTTCTTGAAGACTGACAAAGGGCCGCGAGACCCGAGGCGCGCGATCGCCCGGGGCAGGGCCCGCAGGAGGATTGTATGGATGCCATTGCACTGCCCAGGCCGGCATTTGTCCGTGACCGCACCGTTCGGGACGCGCTTCAAAGGCGAAAATCCGCAAGGGAGATCGGCGACAAAAAGCTCTCCGCGCAGACGCTCTCCAANNCGGGAAGAGGGCGTCTACCTCTATGAGCCTTCGCAGCACCGTCTTGCCCCGATTACTGAGGGAGACTTCAGGGTCTTCGCCATCGGCCAGGGGCAGGGGAAGGTGGGAGCCGATGCTCCCGTCCGCCTCATCTATGTCGCCGATATCGACAAGTTCAGCAAAGCCGGCTTTCAGGAGCCAGGATTGAATACCCCCGAGACGCAAATGGCGTATTACTACGTGGATACTGGACTTGTCGCGGGTAATGTCTATCTTTTCGCGGCCTCCCAGGGGCTCGCGACATGGTTTCACAACTGCAACAAGCCCGAGCTTTCAAAAATCCTGAAGCTGAGGCCTGATCAACGCGTGCTTTTCGGTCAGACCGTCGGATACGCGGAGAAAGCGTAGGTCCCTCGCGGCCATCGGCGCGTCCTTGCGCTCACGAGCCCCTGGTCTGTCCTATCGTGTGGCGGCAGCGGCCTCTGTTTCCCAGAGGTCGCACGCGACAGCCTCATTGCCTGACAGGTGGGTAAGCGACGTGAGATGGGCGTAGAAGGGGTACTGCAGGAGCAGCTTGCACTCGAGGACCGACCTCTCATGCCCGCTCTGGCCGCTCATCGTTATATCCATGACGGAACGCATGCGGGCAAGCTTGTCCGCCAGGAGCCTTCGCGCGAACGCGCGGTCGCAGTGAGCCTTGAGTCCTGGACCCTTTGCGGAATCAAGCGCGTTCACGATGTTCTTGATCTCCTTCTCGTCCTCTTTCATCTGTCTGTTAAGGTCCATGGAACACCTCGCTTTCACGAAAAAAGTCCCTTGCTGCCAATATTATCGGAAGTAATCAGGGCAGGTTGAGCGAAAACGCCGGTTATGCGAATTGAGAGCAATTGATTATATTTGTGGATGAAGAATTATATACAAAAAAGAAGAGTTCTTGTGTCGTTTGCCTTCATCGGAATCCTGCTCCTCATCGTCACTCGCTCATTTGCCGCCGACGTGGACCCGCTCACCCGATGGATAGACGTGAACGGCCTTCGCATCCACTACCTGGAGGCGGGCAGAGGCAACGCAGGAGACCCGGTGATCCTCATGGTGCATGGATACCTGGCGACGTCGGAGGACTTCCGGTCCCTCATGCTGTCGCTGCCGACGCAGTACCATACGATTGCACTGGACCTGCCCGGCTTCGGACTTTCGGCGAAGCCGAACGCGGCGTACGATACGCCCTACTTCGTGGCCTTCCTGCGATCCTTCGCAATCGCCAAGAAGCTTACACGGTTCGATCTCATCGGTCATTCGCTGGGTGGCAAGATATCGACGCAATTCACCTACCGGTGGCCGGGCTTCGTCAATCGGCTCATTCTCATCGACTCTTTCGGGCTGAACGTCGAGGAACAACCCTGGGCGGGCCTTCAGCAACTGGGCACCAACGTCGACGCGGGATTCCTGAAGAATGCCCCGGGTAACGCGAATCAGGAGAAAAACCGCGCCACGGCGAGGATCACCAAGAACATGATCGGCCAGGATCCGATTGACGGCATCTTGCCCCACATCAAGCAGAGAACACTCCTGCTCTGGGGAGACACCGACCCCGTGCTTCCTTTCCATTGGTCGGAGAGCTTCAGGTCGCTTCTGCCGAACGTGCGGTTCTACATGATTACCGGCGTGGGACATGTTCCGCAGTCGGACAAGCCGGACGTGGTCAAGCAACTGGTCGTGTCGTTTCTCGCATCGTAAGGGCGGCAACAACGCTCCTGGATGTAGTCAGAAACTGACTGCATCCGCCAATGTCAGGTGCGCCCGGCAGGACTGAGGTCGCGCCGGGCCGCCTCCGCCATCCACGGGCTCCCGCCGTTTCTTCGAAACGAATGTCGCCAGGAGCCGACCGCGCTGCCGCCCCCCGCGCGCCTTCGGCGCGCTAGGGGCGCGCTCCCGTGCATCCCTGCACTCGCTCGCCCTCGCCATCCATTGGGTGACGGGCTCTCGCTGTCTGCTTCGCAGCCAGCTGCCGCCCCCTGCGCGCCTTCGGCGCGCTAGGCATGTATCGCCCAGCCCTCTACCGTGCGCATGGCTTCCATGACAGCTTCCGACAGTGTCGGGTGCGCATGGATCATGGTGGCGATGTCTTCAGGCAGGAGCTCGGCTGTTCGGGCAAGGAGCAGCTCGTGGATGAGCTCGGTCGCCTCGGCTCCGACAATGTGTGCGCCGAGTATCTCCTTTGTCTTGGGATCGTAGATCACCTTCACGAAGCCATCCGGCTGCTCGATCGCCACCGACTTGCCGGCGCCACGGTACGGAAAGCTCGCCTTGGCAAAAGGGATGCCGCTTTCCTTGGCCTTCCATTCGGGAAGCCCGAAGCTTGCGACCTGCGGCTCGCAGTACGTGGCCGCGGGAATGGAGAGCGGATCGAGACGCGGATGCGGCTTCTTCCCCGCGATGAACTCCGCGACGGTCTCCCCCTCTTTGAAAGCGACGTGCGCGAGAAGGGGAGTGGCAACGACGTCCCCGATGGCGAATATGCCCGGCACCTTTGTCTGGTAGTAGTCCCCGACGGGAATGAATCCCTTTTCAAGGGTGATGCCGAGCTTCTCCAGCCCGATGCCGTCCGTATTGCAGGTGCGGCCGATGGCGACGAGGATCAGGTCCGCATCGAGGGTCTTCTGCGCGCCTGCCTTGTCCGCAATCACGACGCTCACTCCGGCGGCGCTTTTCTTCATGGAGACGGCTTTTGTACCGGTGTACATCTGGATCCCGCGTTTCTGGAATGCGCGCGCCACCACCTGCACGGCCTCCGCGTCCTCCAGCGGCAGGATGCGGTCCATCATTTCTACCAGGTGTACTTCCACCCCGAACGAGCTCCAGACGTGGCTGAACTCCACGCCGATGGCGCCCGCGCCGAGGATGATGGCCTTTTTCGGCAGCTTCTGGAGCATGAGGGCGCCGGTGGAGGAGAGGACTTTGTCCTCGTCAAACTCGAAGCCGGGGATGATGCGCGGCCGGGACCCCGTGGCGATCACGATATTTTTGCCCGTGATTTTCTTGCCGCCGGCCGCTCCTGGCGGCATTCCGTCCTTCAGCGTCACCTCGTTCTTCCCGGTGATCACCGCGTCACCGGTGATGAGCTCGGCCTTGTTCTTCTTCAGCAGGAACTGGACGCCTTTTGACAGCGTGTCAGCGGCCTTGCGCGACTTGTCGAAAACGGGCTTGTAATCGAAGCCCTTCAGGTCCACGGCGATGCCCATCTCCTTCAGCGCGGGCAGGGAGCGGAAGAGCTCCGCCTGGTGGATGAGCGTTTTTGAGGGGATGCAGCCGACATTCAGGCACACCCCGCCGGGNNCTGGCCATGTGATGCCTCCGTTGTCAGTCGAAAAGAGTCAGGCGAGCGCGAGAAGCGGATTCTCCAGCATATCCGCGAGCTCTCTGAGAAATGCGGCGCCGACCGCGCCGTCGATCACGCGATGGTCGCAGGACAGCGTGATGCGCATGCGCTGCCGCACGACGATTTCCCCGTCATCCGCCACCACCGGCACCTTGCGGACGGCGCCGACAGCGAGGATCGCGGAGCCGGGCGGGTTGATGATGGCCGTGAACTCGTCGATGCCCGCCATGCCGAGGTTGCTGATCGTGAATGTGGCGCCGGCATATTCCTCGGGGGCGAGCTTTCCCGTGCGTGCGCGCTCGATGCGGTCCGTGAGCTCCGTGTCGATCGCGGCGATGCCCTTGCCGCCGCAGTCCTTCACCACGGGCGTGATGAGNNCCGTTCCAGCTCGTATTCACGCGCGGGTGACGGGCAAGCGCCTTGCCGGCGATTGCCATGAGAAAGGCGTTGATCGAGATCTTCTTTGCCCTGCCGGCGTTCAGGCGCACGCGCGCCTCCAGCAGCTCGTCCATGCCCACCGCGACGGTGAGATAGTAGTGGGGTGACGTGTACATGGAATCGGACAGACGCTTCGCGATGATCTGGCGCATGCGCGACAACGGCTGCACTTCGTCACCGGGACCCGGCTGCAGGAGCNNCAGGTCCAGCCCTTTGTCCGATGCGATCTTGCGGGCAAGGGGAGATGCCTTGACGCGTCCGGTGACAGGGGGGGCGGCAACGGCGGGACCCGCATGGGCGGGCGCCGCGGCTGTTGCTGCCGCGGGTGCGGCAGCCGTTGCGGGGGCAGGCGCAGCCTTTGCCGACGGCGCGGGCTTCGGCGCGGTTGCCGGGGTCGGGCCGGATTTGTCCGCAAGCAGGCCCGAGATGTCCTCTCCCGGCTTTCCCACTATGGCGATGGCCTCTCCGACCTTTGCCTGTCCTCCCTCGGGCAGGAGGATCTTCAGGAGCGTTCCCTCAGCGGTGGATTCGTAGTCCATCGTCGCCTTGTCCGTTTCCACTTCGCAGAGAACGTCGCCGCTTGCCACGACGTCCCCCTCTTTCTTGCGCCAGTGGGCAAGGGTTCCGGTCTCCATGGTCGGGGACAGGGCGATCATGAGGATTTTTTCAGGCATAGAGCGCTCTTTTCACTGCATCCACGATTTTCACGATCGACGGCTGCGCGGCGAGCTCCAGCGCGTGATTGTACGGCATCGGCACGTCTTCACCCGACACGAGCTCCACCGG
>PMDT01000279.1:239-695 GCA_003154555.1 Spirochaetaceae bacterium | reverse complement strand
GATCGTTCGCAGGTCCACGACCTCCACCTCGATGCCTTCCGCGGCCAGCGCGTCGGCCGCGTCCAGCACCATGCGCACCGGCTTGGAATACGTGATGATGGTCGCATCCCGACCAGGTCTCTTCACGTCCGCGCGGCCCAGCGGGATCAGGTATTCGCCATCCGGCACTTCGCCCTTCACCCCGTACGTCATTTCCGATTCGAGGAAAAGAACCGGGTTGTCGTCGCGGATGCTCGATTTCAGGAGGCCTTTGCCGTCGGCAGGAGTCGAGGGGGCGACGACCTTGAGACCGGGGAAATGGGAATAGAGGGACTGCAGCGCCTGGGAGTGTTGCGCTCCCAGGAACTCCGCCGGCCCGTTTGGACCCCGAAAGACGATGGGCACGGAGAACTGACCGCCCGACATGTAGCGCATCTTGGCAGCATTGCTCACGATCTGGTCCACGGCCTGCAGGGA
>PMDT01000279.1:0-121 GCA_003154555.1 Spirochaetaceae bacterium | reverse complement strand
ATGCTCATGCGAGGATGTCCTCGTAGAGCGCGCCGGGTTCGGGCTCGGCGCTTTCTTCCGCGAACCGCACGGCATCGTCGCAGACCGATTTGCATGCGGCATCCATCGCGGCGTACTGCTC
>PMDT01000183.1 GCA_003154555.1 Spirochaetaceae bacterium | reverse complement strand
ATGGGCATTGCCGGTTCCATCGTCGATCCACGTTTCCTCGAGAGCTGGCTGGGCATGCGCTACGAGATGGTGGACATGTCGGAGCTCTCACGCCGCGTCCAGGAGAAGGTCTATGACCCGGAGGAGTACACCCGCGCCCTCGCCTGGGTGAAGCAGAACTGCGCGGAGGCTGCCGACCGGAATGCCGCGAAGAACCAGAAGACGCGCGCGCAGAAGGACGCGGACTGGGAGTTCGTGGTGAAGATGGTCCTCATCGGTCGGGACCTCATGGTGGGAAACCCGCGCCTGGCCGCGCTGGGCTTCGAGGAAGAGGCATTGGGTCATAACGCCATCGCGTCCGGATTCCAGGGGCAGCGGCAGTGGACCGATTTCATGCCCAACGGGGATTTCATGGAAACGATCCTGAACACGTCCTTCGACTGGAACGGGATCCGCGAATCGTTCGTCTGCGCCACGGAGAACGACTACCTCAACGGCATCTCCATGCTCTTCGGTCACCAGCTCACCGGCACGGCGCAGATCTTCTCCGACGTGCGCACCTACTGGAGCCCGGACGCCGTGAAGAGGGTGTCGGGCAAGAAGCTCACCGGGCCCTCGGAGCCCGGCTTCATCCACCTCATCAATTCCGGCTCCACGGCCCTGGACGGCACCGGGCGCCAGTCGCGCGACGGGAAGCCCGTCATGAAGCAGTACTGGGACATCACGCCCGCGGAAGCGTCTGCCTGTCTGGAAGCAACTCATTTCTGCCCCGCGAACGTGGAGTACTTCAGGGGCGGCGGATTCTCTACTGAGTTCGAGACCCGGGGCGGCATGCCCATGACGATGACGCGCATCAACATGGTCGCCGGCATCGGGCCGGTGCTCCAGATCGCTGAGGGCGTCACGGTGGATCTTCCCGCCGACGTCGGCCGCACCCTGATGGATCGCACGGATCCTACATGGCCTACCACGTGGTTCGTTCCGCGCGTGACGGGCGCCGGGGCCTTCCGCGACGTCTATTCGGTCATGAACAACTGGGGCGCCAATCACGGTGCCGTGAGCTACGGTCACGTGGGTGCGGACCTGCTCGCCCTCGCCTCGATCCTGCGCATACCCGTTGCCATGCACAATGTCCCCGCGGAGACGGTCTTCCGCCCCAAGTACTGGGCCTCATTCGGTGATGCCGAATCTGAATCCGCCGACTACCGGGCCTGCGCGGCGCTCGGGCCGCTGTACGGCAGGTAGGGGTCGGGGAGGGTGAGCGACAAGCCAGGTGGCCGCCTTTCCCGGCTGCAGTCTTTTGACGAAGCCCTCACGACTCCCCTCACCTTTCGCTCGCGGCGCGGCGCCGTCCAGGTCATTGCGCTGGGTCTTGCACATTCCGGGGACATCTATTACTGGGCGGCGCTGCTCGTTGCGGCGTGGTTCCTGGGTGATGGCACATGGAAGGCGCGCGCACTGGTCGCCGCATCCGGTCTCGTGCTCACCGAGGTCGTCGTCGTCATCGTCAAGAATATCTTTCGCAGGACAAGGCCTCCGGGAACTTCAGGCGCCATCTACCGGCGGGCCGACCCATATTCGTTTCCCTCGGGACATGCTGCCCGCGCCGCGATGCTCTGCATCCTGGCCTTTCAGCTTGGGCCGGTCGCCGCGTTTATCGCCATCGCGGTCTGGAGCCCGTTCATGGTCGTCTCCAGAATCGCGATCGGCATCCACTACGTGCTGGACGTTCTGGCGGGCATCGCCCTTGGCTGCATGCTCACCGCGGTCGTGGACGCAGTCGCGCCCCTGGTCACGGCCAGGCTGTAGCCTCTTCGTGCCGCTACCAGAGTGTCAACGTGCGGAATCCACCGTTGTAATCGGCCAAAGAAGCCCACGTCCCGCCGAATCGCGCAGAGACAGCGTCCCACGGTAGAACGACCTGACCTACCTGCTGGATCGAGGTTGGATCGCTGACGTTGAATACGTGAATCGTGGAGCTGGAACTGTCATCGAGGAGCACCCAGTCTCCCGCAGCGGAAACGTTTGACCCGCTCATCCCGACGGTGGAACTCCTGAGCGTGGGAAACTGCGGGTTGGTAATGTCGACAACGGAAAGGCCGATTGTGCCGCCAACGGCAAGGTAAGCGTCGATGCCTGACACCACCACGTCATTGACCTGGTCGGGGATTATGCATGATCCGACGACCCTGGGCAGCGAGGGAGCGCTCACGTCAATCACCTCGAACCTGGTGGCCGGGGATCCCGTCATTTCGCCGACATATGCGTACGAGCCTTGCAAGGCGATGCTTATCGTGGAGGAGTTTGTCGGGCATGTACCAACAACCACAGGGTGAAGCGGATCGGAAATGTCGATAGTTTCAAGAATATAGCCGCTTCCAACAAGAAACGCATAATCGCCTCCAATGACGATCCTGCTGCCGCCACCGAGAGGGAAAAGACCCTTGCTCACCGGTGCAGCCGTGTTCGAAATGTCGACCACTTCGGTGCCCCCTGATTCTTGAATGAATACGTAATGCCCGCTCACGGCTGCTCCACGTGGCATGCTCGCGGTTGGAAACGTCCCCAGCGTCGCGGGGGCCGACGGGTCGGTAAGGTCAAGTACCATCATGGTGTTCCCGGAGCTCAACGCGAACACCCGCTCTCCGTCTTGTACGGTGTCGATCGTGCCGGAAAGGCTGATGGAACCGGAAAGCTGCGGTGCCGAAGGGTTCTTCAGGTCGACGACCTGCAGGCCGTATCCCAGGTTTCCCACAAAAGCATGGCTGCCGCTGATGGCCATTCCCTCGCTCTGGTAGGGAAGGTTGATGCCTGCAATCAGAGTTGGCTGCGCAGGATTCTGGACGTTGATCATCTTGAATGGGAATTGTCCCACCGAAAAATCCCCGGCAATGCAAACGGTAAAGCCGGCCAGGGCCACGGTCTTTGCAGAGGTTCCAAGCCACAGCGCGGGCGCGGCCGTAACGGGTGCTGCCTTGTTGGACACGTCCACCACCCACAGTTGGCCGACCTCGTCGGCGACGTAGGCATCATTGCCGCCCACGGCGACGTCTCGTCCATGTCCTATGCCCGCGAGGGAACCAACCAGTTGCATGTTTGAGGTGGAAAGGATACGCAGATGCGTAAAGGCTGCCACGTACACGAAGGCACCTGATACCGTGATTCCGGATGCGCTTTCCCCGGGGTCGTAGCTGACCGGTGAAGAGGGGAGTGCAGGGTTTGAGATGTCGAATCGCTGCACCGAGTCGCATGCGAGGTACAGGTAGGAGCCGCTCACAGTGGCGCTCCATACCGGCCCCGCGGTCGCGATGGGGGACCCCACGAGCACAGGATTCCGGGGATCAGACACATTGACGACGCTCAGCCTGTGCGCGGTATCGCCTACATAGGCATAGCTCCCCTGGACGGCGACCCCATAACAGTCCGCGCCGAGGGAGAGCTCGCCGGCAAGCACGGGGTGTCGGGGATCTGATACGTCATAGATCTGGAGGCCCTGGAAGTAGAAGCCCTGACTTGCGGCGTAGACATAGTTTCCCTGGACAGCAACCCGCTCCACCGTGCCTGCGGGATTGGCCGATCCAATTCTTGCGGCCGATGTCTTCGCAAAGGGGATCGTCTGCCCTCCGGCCGCCTCACTCATCGCACTGCCCGCAAGTGAGGGCCGCACCTGGTAGTAGTAGACCTTCCCGTCGCTGACTCCCGAATCCACCCAGTTGGTCCCGGCAAGGGTGCCCGAGATATTGGAAAACCCTGCGCCGCGGGTCGTGGACCGCCACACTTCGAATCCCACGGCTGCCGGAATGGCGTTCCATTCCACGCGGATCTGCCCGTACTGGCCCTGGACCCGGGGGGCGAGTGTGAACGTCGAGAGGGGGATTGCCTTGACCGGCGCCGACCAGTTGTCCGCGCCGCTCGTTGAATGCGATTGCAGAAGGAAGACGCACAGGGAACCGTTAGCCAGCCCGCTGATGGAGAGCGGCGAGGTCACGTTGTCCATCGGCGTGCCGTTGGTGATCGACGGGATGGATCCGTTTGTCGTGTAGTACAGGGTATAGCGCGACGAGAGCGGCACAGGGTTCCAGCTGAGCGATACGCTGTGATTCCCCTGCGTCGGGACGAAGGAAGGGATTGCCCCCTGGTTCACGAGCGTGACGGACACGCTCCCCTTGTTCCCGTTCCAATCGGTGGAAGTCATGGTGAGCACCATTGTGCCGCTGAAGGACGTGGTGGCAAACTGGAAGCTGAACGTGCCGTCCGCCTTGAGCGTCGAAGTGATATCGGCGCCCGGAATCGTAGCAGGTGCGAGGTCGTAGCGGAGCGCCGCGATTTCTCCCGGCGTTCCCGACGCGTCGGCCGTGTCGCTCGCTGTACCGGTCACGACGACGGTCGCAGGGTACGAGCTGCCGTCCGCCGGAGAAGTAATGGTCACCCGCGGACCCACGCCATCCTTGTGTTTGGAGAGGATAGCGGCCGTAATCGGAGCGGGGCACCCGGTGATCAGAAGCCCGAGCGCACCGAGCGTTGCGGTCATTGCGAGAACGCGGAGCATTTTTCTTTGCATGTGCATCACTGATCCTCCACGAAGCTCACGGAAGTGCCGACACCCGCGGAATCGGCGGCACGGGTGCCCGATGCGCCCAGCGGCGTCTCCCCGAGAGATTTCACCTTTTCGGCATCGATCATGCTTGCCTGCGCGAGGTAGGAATCCGACTTTGGGGGATTCTTCAAGGCGTAATAGGTTCGTGCCAGGTTGACCAGGGTTATCACCTGAACGCCCGCCGCGGCGCTGCCCTTGTCGGGGTTTCCCAGCAGGGCAAGCACGGCCTGGTAGGAGGTCGCAGCTTTCGCGTAATCTCCCTTCAGAAAGCTCACGTTTGCCAGGTTCAGCTGTGCAGTTGTGTACTTCGCGTCGATCTTCAGCGCCCTGGCGAACGCATCTGCGGCGTCTGAAAGCCTTCCCAGCCGCGCTGCCATTGTCCCCAGCCTGTTGTAGTCCTTCTTGTCCCGGCTGGCGTCGGCCGCCGCGGCAAACCCCGACAGCACCGCCACTGCCTGCGTGTCAAGGTCGTGCTGGAAGTAGCTGGCAACGCCCGCGGCATCGCCGTACTGAAGCCCCAGGTCCTGGTCTTCCACCGCAACAGGGGAATACACCGCCTGAGCGTCGCCGGTGCGGTAGAATGCCCGCTTCGCCTCGTACTGCTTCCACTCCTCGATCCCGCGCTTCCAGGCCGCCAGGAAATCGCTCTTCCCATCCAGCATCGTGATCTCCACCGGCA
>PMDT01000053.1 GCA_003154555.1 Spirochaetaceae bacterium | reverse complement strand
GTCGTGACGACCTTGCCGTCGCGGAGCACGGTGACCGTGTCCGTGATGCGGAAGAACTCCTGGAGCTTGTGCGAGATGTATATGCAGGTGACGCCGAGGGATTTCAGCGTATGCAGTATTTCCATGAGCTTGTCGACTTCCGCCTCGGAGAGGGCCGAGGTCGGCTCGTCGAGGATGAGGATGTCGGCCTTCTCCGACAGCGCCTTGGCGATCTCCGTCATCTGCATCTGCCCGACCCCGAGGTCAGTGATGACCGCGCTGGGGCTGACGGAGAGCTTGTATTTCTTGAGAAGGGCGCCCGTCTGGGAATAGATCTTGTTCCAGTCGATGATGGACCCGTTGCGCGGTTCCTTGCCCAGATAGACGTTCTCCCCCACCGTCATCTTCGGGATGAGCGTAAGCTCCTGGTAGACGATGGCGATCCCTTCCTCGATGGCGTGGCGGATCGAGCCGGCGCCCAGCCGCAGCTCCTTCCCTTCGTAGATGACCTTCCCCTCGTACGCGCCATAAGGATAGACCCCGCAGAGAATCTTCATCAGCGTGGATTTCCCCGCGCCGTTCTCTCCGCAGAGGCCGTGGATCTCACCGCGCTTCACCTTGATGGAGACGTCCTTCAAAGCGGTGACGCCGGGGAACTCTTTTGTGACGTTGATGATGTCGAGGATCACATCCTCTTGCACTTTGGACCCCCGATTAAGGTCCGGCCCCCTGAAGGGGGCCGGACATGATCAGTTACCAAAAGAAAAGCAGTTGACTACTTCGCGGGCGGGTTCTTGATGCCCTTGTACACGTCTTCGTAGGTCTGGAATCCGGAGTCGACGACGAGCTGCTTCACGTTGTCCTTGGTCACCTGGAAGACCTGGAGGAACTTGCAGGGCACCGTGCCCGTCTTGGAGGCATCGCCGGTAAGATCGGCGAGAGAGGTCGGGGCGAGGTCGGTAAGGGCCTGGCCCTTCACCAGCTCGATCGCGAGATCGGTGGCGAGCGGGGTCAGCTTGCGGGTGTCCTTCAGGATCGTGACGGTGAGCTCACCGCGTGCGATCGAGTTGCAGCCATCCGCCGTGGCATCCTGGCCGGAGATGGGAACTTTGCCGGCGAGACCGGCGGTCCTCATGGCTTCCAGGGCGCCCAGTGCCGTGCCGTCATTCGACGCAACGACTGCATCGAACTTCTTGCCGGTGGCCGTCAGGATGTTCTCCATGAGCTTCTTGGCATTCGCCGCGTCCCAGTTCTCGACCCACTGATCGGCAACAACCTTGATCTTGCCGGAGTCGATGAGGGGCTGCAGGATTTCCATCTGGCCCTTGCGGAACAGGTGGGCGTTGTTGTCGGTGGGGCTTCCGCCGAGCAGAACGAAGTTTCCCGAGCTCTTCACAGCGAGAACGCCCTTGGCCTGGTTGCGGCCGACGTCGACGTTGTCAAAGGACACGTAGGCGGCGATGTTGGCGGTCTTGATCAGGCGGTCGTACGCGATGACCTTCACGCCCTTCTTCGAAACATCGTCAACCGCCGTTGCGGCGGAGTCGCCATCTTCGGCGACGACGATGATGACCTTGGCTCCCTGGGTGACCATGTTCTTGATCTGGTCATTCTGGAGCTTCGCATCGTGGTTGGCTTCCTGCACGAGCACGTCATACCCGGCTGCCTTCAGGTTCTTGGACATCTCGTCCCGCTCCCTCGGCCAGCGCTCGGTCGCGAAATCGGAGAACGAAAGGCCGACCTTCGGCTTCGCGGGAGCTCCGCAGCTCGTGAGCACGAGCGCCGCCAATGCAAGGACTGCGATGGCGAGGATAGTAAGTTTCTTCACTCGATTCCTCCTTGAGTGTGATATGCCACTTAGTAGCCAGAATCGTGCCAATTGGACCACTTTTTATGATATATCTCTTATGAGTCATCGCGTTCACACGCGATGTGACCGAAATACGAACTCCCAAGGCGCGATGTCTTTCCGCAAAGAAAGCCCGCGTGACAAGCTCATGTTTTCTCGCCTCATCTGTAAAGTCATTCTCCACATACATTTAAGTAGGTACATAGGAGAGCGCTGCCATCGGCTTATCTCCAACCACAGGAATTCGCATGGTCCGTTGGATATTTTCAGCCGCACATCTTTATTATCACGATCAGGTGAACTTTGTCTCCAATTGGGTTTCAAATTGAGGGCAACGTATCGCCAAAATCGCTCTTCGCTGGTGCATTCCGGTCACATGGTGGTTCTTTTCAACCACTCTGGCTTTCGTCTTGATCGATATCCACCTCGATCTCGTATTTGCGGATCCGGTAACGGAGTGTGTTGCGCGTGATACCCAGGATGCGCGCTGCGGCCGAGATGTTGCCCTTTGCGCCTTCCAGCGCGTCGATGATAAGGGACCGCTCAACCACTTCTATGGCATTGCCGCCTTCGTGGTTGTCGCGTCGGGCGCTGACTGCGAAGCGCAGATCCTGCGGCAGGTCCTCCAGATCGATGTCATGTCCCGCGCAGAGTACCACCGCGCGCTCGAGGACATTGCGGAGCTCCCGTATATTCCCCGGCCATGAGTAGCCGCGAAGGATCTCCAGAGCTGCCGGGGAGATGCCTTTGATCGGCTTCCTCATCTCCGTGGCGAACAGGGCGAGGAAGTATTCCGCCAGCACAGGCACGTCCTCGCGCCGATCGCGCAGTGGCGGGACCTCGATCGTGAATGTGTTGATCCGGTAGAGGAGGTCTTCGCGGAAGCTCCCCTCGCGCGCCAGGCGTTTGAGGTTCCTGTTCGTCGCGCAGATGACGCGGATGTCCACCTTCTTCGTCTTGCCCGAGCCCAGCGGCTCATACGTGCGGGCCTCCATCAGCCGCAGGAGTTTCGGCTGGAGACCCGCGGGCAGGTCCCCGATCTCGTCGAAGAAGACCGTGCCGCCGTCGGCAAGCTCCACCTTGCCCTTGAAGTCCTGGTTCGCGCCCGTGAACGCGCCTTTGCGGTAGCCGAAAAGCTCGCTCTCCAGCAGGTTCTCGGGGACAGCCGGGCAATTGACCGACACGAAGGGACGCGCATCGAAGCTGCCCCCCGCGTAGGCGCGGTGGATGTTGCGGGCGACCACTTCCTTGCCCGTGCCGCTCTCTCCCGTCAGGAGCACCGGCGCGGCAACGGGTCCGATGCGGGTGATGAGATTGGCGATCTCCGTCATTGCGGGTGAGCAGTAGATCAGCTCGTCCTGCTTCTGCGTGGATCTGAGGATCCGGTTCTCGTCCTCGAGGCTTTCCAGCTTGATGATGCGCGACACGATCGCCAGGACCAGCTCCTTTGTGAAGGGCTTCGTGACCACGTCCACTGCCCCGAGCTTCATGGCCTCGACCGCCTTCTCAATGGTGCCGTGCGCGGTCATCAGGACAAAGGGGATCTGCAGACCCCGCTCGCGGATGCCGCGCAGCAGCCCGAGCCCGTCCAGCCCATCCATCTTGAAATCGGACATGATCACTCCGAAGCGCTCCCCGGCGTCCAGCAGCGCGAGGGCCTGGAGACCGTCGTCGACGCATGCGGTCTGGAACCCCTCGCCGTCGAACAGGAGCTTCAGCACCGTCTGCATGTTCTTCTCGTCGTCGACGACGAGCACCCGTTTTGCCGACATGCCCGTCAACCCTCCAGGAACATGATCTCGAACTCCGTCCCCTGCCCCGGCTCGGACCGGACGTCGATCGCCCCGCCATGTGCTTCGACGATCCGGTGGACAATGGAGAGGCCGAGACCCGTCCCATCGCTCTTCGTGGTGAAGAAGGGCCGGAAGATCTGCGTCTTCACCTCGTCGCTCATGCCGCGGCCGGCGTCCTTCACACGCAGGCGCAGCCTCCCGTCCCGGCGGTCCGCGCAGAGGAGCACCTCGCCGTCCGGCGGGGACGCCTGGAGAGCATTGGTGAGCAGGTTGTGCACGAGCTGCTCCATGAGATGCCGATCAAGGCGGGCCTGCCCGATGTCCGGGTCGACCTGCACGGTGATTCGGGCCCGCGGATGCTCGTCGACGGGGAGCATGTCAACGGCATGCGTGAGCAAGGCCTGGATGTCCACCGACTCGATCTGCGCGCGCAACGGCCGCGCGAAATCGAGGAAGCTCGATACCGTCGAGGACAGGGAATTGATCTCGCTCACGATCATCTCGATGAGCTGGCGGGCATTCCCCGGCGCGCCTCCCGGCGCCGCGGGGGTCGCGCGAGCCGCGCCGTTCCCGCCGGGAAGCCCGTCACGGATCATCTCTGCGGACACCTTCATGACGGCGAGCGGGTTGCGGATCTGGTGCGCGACGCCGGCGACCATCTCGCCGATGGCGGCCATGCGGGAGCTGATCTGCAGCTTCTGCTCGAGCTTCGTGAGATTCATCGTCATCTGCTCGAACTCGCGCTCCAGGTCGGTGAACTCGTCCTCGCCGGGGCGCGAGATGCGGAATGAGAGGTCGCCCCGCGATATTTTCCGGATGGCGTCCTGGAACGCGTTGAAGGGTTTCAGGAAGCTGTACCGGTAGAGCACGAGGGAAATGGCAAAGGCAAAGACAAGGGTAATCCCCAGGATGATGAGCGTCGCGGTCACGTTGCGGTTGAGAAGCTGGAAGCTCTTCGCGGTGTCGATGAAGTACACCATCCCCAGGTCGGGGAAGTCGGGCAGGTGCGTCGTGCGGTAGAGAAAAGTACCGATGCGCCCGGAGTCCCCCGCCTCGGGATCGGCGGTGATACGCCGGCTGTACTCGATGAATGTTGCGTCGGAGAGATGGCCATTGACGGGGATGGTACGGTGCAGGGTGAGCAGCATCGACGTGTTGGAGATGTCCTCGATTCTCGCGATGAATGCGCGGTCGAGGCTCACGGCGACTCCCAGCACGGCAACGCGCTTCCTGCCCGACACGATGTCGTGGAGCCCCCAGAGGTGGATCCTGTCGCCCGCGCCGGCGATCGTGCTCGTCTGCCCGCGCTCCAGGACTTCGACGAGGGTGCGCCGGAGCACCACGCCTGCAATCTCGGGGTTGCCGACGCTCACGATGCTCTCCCCGCTGGGGTTGATCACCGTCACGGCATCAAGGTTGAGCGCACTGCGGTAGAACTCCAGCTCCCCCCGCAGGGTGTCCGGGTCTCCCGTGCGCAGGTAGTCCACGATGCGCGCCTGGCCCGCAAGGAGGTCCGCCTTGATGATCACCTCCCGGCGCGCGTCGCTGAAGTACTGCTCGATGAGCCGCCGCGTCTTCTCCCTCTGGTCGTCGAAGGAGGTCTCCATGGCCTGCCGGGTGAAGTAGTTCAGCGTGATGATGGAAAGCAGTGCCTGGAGGAGAAGGATCGTCACGAACGAGGCGATCACTTTCGTCGAGATCTTGCGGAAGCGAGGCAAAACGAAGTGGAACCGGGCGTTCACGGGTCGCTCATCTCCATCGGAGCTGTGAGTATAGCAGAGCAGCGTCGGCATGTCGCGCCGCGCGCGGGTTCGGCACTTCACCCAGCAGTTCTCATTTTGGACCTTCCTGAGATATAGAACAGGCATGCACACTTTGAAAACGGGCCATCCATCACAAAACAAAATGAGAACTGCATTACTCAGTCACCATGCTGAGAATTGCTGCATTTCACCATTTTCCTTTACCGCGCATCCCGGCCGTGCTACGGTGCTGGAATGAACCGGACAGTTGTACAGATGCTCGACGAAGCCGCGGCGACCTGGGGGTCTGCGCCCTACGCGCACCGCAAAACCGACGGGGGATGGGCTTCCGTCTCGTTCGTGGAGGCGCGCGCACGGGCACGCGAGTTCGCCGGGTGGGTGCTGTCCGTCGGCGTGCGCAAAGGGGAGCCGATGGTCATCATCGCGGAAGGCAGCCCCGAGTGGATCATGAGCGAGCTCGGACTGCTCATGGCAGGCTGCGTCTCCGTGCCTCTTTCCATCAAGCTGCTGGAGGAGGAGATCCCTTTCCGCGTCAATCACTCGGGGGCAAAAGGCATCATCACGACGAAAAACCAGCTCCGCAAAGTGCTGGGCGCGCTGCGCGCCGTGGACGACCCGACGGTGCGGATCGTCTACCTCGACGACGACCCCGCATGGGCCCGGGCAGAAGCGGCCGCGCACGGGGTGGCAGCAGACCGGGTGACAGGTTTCGAAGAGGCGCGCGCGGCCGGTCGCGGGGTCTTGCTGGACAGGGGTGCCGAGCTGGACGCGATTACCGCGTCGATCCGGGAAGATGACACGGTCACCATCAGCTACACCTCCGGTACAACGGGCAACCCCAAGGGCATCATGCTCACGCACCTGAACTACTGGACAAACTGCACGGATGGCGTGAAGGCGATCCCCCTCCCGCCCGGGTGGCGGTCCCTCATCATCCTGCCCGTGGATCATTCTTTCGCTCACACGTCAGGTCTCTATGCAGCCCTGGTCTGCGGCGTCTCCCTCTACTTCGTGGATTCGCGCGGCGGCGGGATCGGCACGCTGCGCAACATCCCGATCAACATGCTGGAGGCCCAGTCCCACTTCCTGTTCACGGTGCCCTCCCTCTCCGGCAACTTCATGAAAAAGATAATCGCCGGGGTCGAGGAAAAGGGCGGAATCATAGAGAAGATCTTCAAGGCGGGCATTGCCGCGGGCATTGCGTGGAACGGCAACGGTTTCAACCGCCNNCGGGCATTGCGTGGAACGGCAACGGCTTCAATCGCCCGGCCTTCGGCGTCCGGCTGCGCGCCTTCTTCCCCTACCACGTCGCGCGCCTGGTCGTTTTCTCCACGATCCGGAAAAAGGTCTTCGGCGGCTCCATCCAGTTCTGCGTCGGCGGGGGCGCGCTCCTGGACGTGAAGCAGCAGGAGTTCTTCGCCGCGCTGGGAGTACCGGTGTACCAGGGCTATGGCCTC
>PMDT01000196.1 GCA_003154555.1 Spirochaetaceae bacterium | reverse complement strand
CGGGGAGAGAGATGGTGCACGAGCCGCAGGAGCCGCTCCGAGGCATCGATCACACCGGCCACGGTATCCGCGCTCGATGCGGAGACGTAGATGGTATTGATCCAGGTCTGGCCGGTGAGCCGCTCCTGGTGCGTGGTGATGGGGACAACAACGACGTCGTCCTGGTCCCGGCCGAAACCGGACTGCCCCTTGGCAGTGAGCACACCCACCACGCGAAATGGCACACTCTTGACGACGATCATGCTGCCGACCGCGCCGCCGGAAGGAAAGAGATTTGCCGCAGTCGTGCTCCCCAGGACGGCCACCTTCGTGACCCGGGTGACATCATCCGCGGTGAAGAAGCTCCCGTCCGCCATGCTCCAGTTTTCCACCGTCAGCCACGCGGGTGTCGTCCCCCCGATCGACGTGAACCAGTTGGTGGAGCCCGCCACCACCTGCGCGTTGGTCTGGGAATACGGCGCCGCCCCGGCGACCTCGGGAACATTCGCCACGATTGCCGAGACATCCTCCTGCGTGAGTGTCGTCCGCGCCCCGCCTCCGAGGCTCACTCCCCCGCTCACGGCGCTTCCGGGACTGATGACGATCAGGTTGGCGCCAAGGCTCTCAATCTGCTTCAGGACGACCGCCTGCGCACCCGCGCCGATGGCGACGGATGTGATGACCGCGCCGACACCGATGATGATTCCCAGCATGGTGAGAAGCGACCTGCTGAAGTTGCGCACGAGCGCTTTCCATGCCGTCCGCACAAGGGCCATGAAGCTCATGCGGCACTCTCCGTGGCGGGGCGATCCTCGACGATCAGACCGTCGCGAAAGGTAACGATCCTGCCGGACCATGCCGCGATCTCCGTGGCGTGGGTCACGACGATGACGGTGATGCCATTGTCCTCGTTCACGTGCTTGAACAAGTTCATGATCTCGATGCTGCTCGCGCTGTCGAGGTTGCCCGTGGGCTCGTCCGCCATGAGCAGGGGCGCCTCATTGGCAAGCGCCCGTGCAATGGCGACGCGTTGCTGCTGGCCTCCGGAGAGCTCGTTCGGCTTGTGCTCCATGCGCTCTCCCAGGCCGACTTTTTCAAGGATCGCCCGCGCGCGCTCGTCCCGCGCCTCGCGCGCCACCCCCGCGTAGAGCATTGGCAGCTCGACGTTTTCCCGTGCGCTGGTCCGTGAGAGCAGATTGAAGCTCTGGAAAACGAAGCCGATCTGCCGTCCGCGCACCAATGCGAGCTGATCGCGTGAAAGACCGGAGACCTCCTTCCCGTCAAGCTTGTAGGAACCGGAGGTCGGGTGGTCCAGGCATCCGAGGAGGTGCATGAAGGTGGATTTGCCGGAGCCCGATGGCCCCATGATGGCCAGGAACTCCCCCCGGTGGATGGTGAGGCTGACCCCTTTCAGCGCCTGCACGGCAGACGGTCCTTCGCCGTAGACCTTGGTCATATCCTTTACCTCTATGAGAGGCGCGCTATGATCCATCACGGTCCCTGCCTGGATCCGCCGGCACGGGCATTGCCCCCCGCAGACGCCGCGTTTCCGCCGGACGCGCCTGTTCCCGTCGTCGAAGCTGCCGCGCCGCCGCGTCTCTGGGCAACGATGATCAGGTCCCCTTCGGCGATCCCGCCGCTTGTAATCTCGAGGTTCCTGCCATCTGAAAGCCCGATCACCACTTGCAAGGCGACGGGTTTTCCGTCGACCAGCTTCCAGACCGTCACTTTTGAGCCCGCGGCACCGGCGACGGGCAATGCGGTGGACCCCGAAGCGGCAGCACCCGACGCGGCGAGCGGTCTGTACAGAACAGCCGCGATGGGCACCGACATGACATGCGTCTGCTTCGCAGTCTGGATGGTCACCTGGGCGGTCATGCCGGGCAGAAGCCGTCCCGTCGTGTCGTGCACCTGCACAACGGCATCATAGGTCACGACGTTTTGAACGATCGTGGGGTTGATGCGGACCTGCTGCACGGTCGCGGAGAAGACGACGTTCGGAAAAGCCGTCACGGTGATCTGGGCGGATTCCCCTTTCTTGAGGCTTCCGATGTCGGCCTCGTCCACGGAGGTATCCACCTGCATATCCGTGAGGTTCGTTGCCAGCGTGAAAAGTGTGGGGGTCTGCAGGGACGCCGCCACGGTCTGACCGATGCTCACGTTGCGGGCCATGACGATCCCGTCGAAGGGACTCAGGATGACGGTTTTTGACAGGTTGTACTGCGACTGGCGCAGTTGACCGCTGACGACCGAAATCTGGGCCTGCTGGACGCGGACCTGCGATTGCGCGGCCAGGTAATCCTGCTGGGCCGTCTTCCCCGCCGTCCGCTCCGTGTCGATCTGATTCTCGTCGATCAGGCCTTTCGTGAACAACGGCTCGTCCCTCTGAACGGTCAGGTTTGCCATGTCGACCTCGGCTTTCATCTTGCCGACGTTGACCACGGCGCTCTGTTCATTCGCCGTTGCCAGCGTGATGCCCGCCTTCGCAGAATCGACCGCAGCCTGGTAGGTGGTCGGGTCGAGGTTGGCAAGGACCTGCCCCTTGCGGACCGTGGAGTTGAAATCCACGTTCAGCGTCCGTATCGTCCCCGAGACTTCGCTCCCCACCATGACCTGCGTCACAGGGTTTACGACCCCGGTTTCATTGACCGTTGCGGTAATGTCCGCGTAGGCAGCGGGCTTCGTGACATACGTGATGCTGGTCCCGCCGAACAACAGCGGACGAAGGACAAAGAACCCACCGATGACAACCGCCACGACGATACCGATGATCACGAACATCTTTCTTCGCTTCTTCATTTCCTTCACCTCTTACACTCCCATGACGCTGTCGAGATTCAATATCGCCAGCAGGTAACTGCTCTTTGCCTGTGCAAGGCCCACGCGGGCGGTCGCGAGTGCGGAGAACGCCGTCAGAACGTCGAGGGTCGTGCCACTCCCCGCCTCGAGCTTCGCTTTTTCAAGATCGTATTGACCCTGCGCCTGCTGCAGATTCAGCACCGCCAGGTCTCGACGGTCCTTTGCATCAGCGACGCCGAAAAGGGCATTCCCGACATCGATCGTGATGCTCTTGCTGAGCTCCGCCTGCTGGATGTTATCCGTGGTAAGCAGGTCAGCGGCCTGCGTGAGCAGGGCGTTCTGCAGTCCACCGTCGATGAGCGGCGGCAGTGCAATCGATACCCCGGCCGCGAAAGCCCCCTGGTCTGTCTGCGCCGTCCAGTCGTATCCGAAAGTCACGGACCCAATGAGGGAAATCTGCGGCAGGCTCTGACTCTTCTGGAGCGAAAGAGCGATGCCGGCCGCAATGATATTCTGTGCCAGCGTCATCACCTCGGGCCTGTTGGCGAGCGCCTGCTTCAACGCGGCTTCCGGTCCCAGCGACGGCAGATCGGGGAGCGGGCTGTCAGCGACGTTGTACTGCTTGTCCAACGGCCAGCCGATCGCGAGCGAAAGCCTCTGTCGGTCGACCACGGCGGTGTTCTGTGCGGTACGGACATCGAGCTGGGACTGGCTCAGGGCGACCTGCACCTGCAGAACGTCCAGTCGCGTCGCGCGCCGCGCGGTGAACAACCCTTGATATTGAGCGAGGTTCTCGGCAGCCTGCCCGACGGTTGCCTGCCGCAGAACAACCGTATCCTGGTCCCCGAGGAGCGTGTAATACGCCTGCCGGACCAGGTAGATGACATTTTTCATTGCGGCCGCGGAGGAGACCTCCGCTATCTTGTAGGCCGACTCTGCCTCCTGAACAATGCCTGCCGCCCGTCCTCCCGGATAGCCATCGAAGACAGTCTGTGCGCCCGTGAGGCCGAAGGAGCTCACCTTGTCGTTCGACGCGCCCTCTTCGATGCCATGGTGAGCCGTGAGGCCCAGGCTTGTCCCCGGGCGTGTGAGGGAAAGATCGCCCTGGAAGTTCTCGCCGTTCACCGAGGAGCCTCCCGTGCCCCCCGCGGAGGACGTGCCGGTTGTCAACGAGGCACCCGTGCCCCCGAAGCTTCCCTGGTGCGTGTACTGGCCGCTCTCCCCGAGGGCGAGCCCGTTCTCAGCCCGCGCCTGGATGAGGGCGGCGCGCGCAGTGTCCTGGGAAATAGTCGTAAGCTTGAGATTCGGACTTGTGCTCCGCGCCGCCGCCACGCATTCTTCCAATGAAAAAACCGGCAAAGGTGCGACCGTCGGAGCGTTCACCGTCGGCTGTGCCTCCGGTGTCCCCGCGTCGGCGGCCGTCTGCGCGAAGACAGAAACAGCGCCCACGGAAAGCAAAGACCCCATCGTCAGCAGCATTGCCAGTCTATTCATGTTCCATCCCTGTCTCTCTGCGCGCATCGTGGCACGCGCGGAAGTGCTGATTCTCACGTCACCCTGCTGACCGCGCAGCGTGAGGGATCTCACTTTTAAGCCTGTCATAAAGATAGGGACGGGGCGCACTCCAAACTGTGCGGAAGAGCACATTGTGGCCCTGCTTCGAGGAAAGCTCCGCGGTGGGAAACGAGGCGCAGAACAACTGTCGAGCGTGTGCTGCCGCACAGAACGAGGGCCGCCTTCATGACTATTGTCGTTTGACTGAGCATAGCGCCGGGCTGTTGGGCCTTCGGGTCATGTTCTGGCTGCAACGCGGTACTGAGAGTTTCAAGGCCATCCGGCCGAAATCGTGCGTTCGCAAAACGAAAAGGAGAAAACCATGACCTGGCTTGCAATTCTTGGCATCGTTCTGGTCGTCGTCATCGTCATCATCATCCTTTAGAGCGAGTCCGCTATTCTTCTACGGATTTGGGGGACCGTCGCCGCATGATGGCAGACGGTCCCCGCTCATTGTGAGAGAGGACCTCATGGGCCATCAGAGGAGCATCCACGTGGCGCACGCCCGAATCAGCACCATGCCGAAGCCGAAAAAGACAGTCAGGAGGCGGAGCGGCATTTCAGAAAAGGCCAGCGACCTGACTGCCCGCAGGCTGGCGCAGGAG
>PMDT01000240.1 GCA_003154555.1 Spirochaetaceae bacterium | reverse complement strand
CGCGCTATGCGCCGGGATTCGTCGCGCGCATCCGCAATCTCACCCGCGCGGGCCGGGCAATGGTCGACCTGCGACCAGATGACTTTTACCTGTCTCATATCGCGGTCCTGCCAGGGATGCGCGGCCACGGAGCGGGCAGAGAGCTGCTGCATGCGGGTGAACAAAAAGCCGCGGCGGCAGGGGCTCATGCCGTGGCACTCGACGTCGACGTGCACAACGAGCGCGCCCGATCTTTCTATGAAGGCCAGGGCTATCGGCCGGCTTCGGCCGTCACTATCTATCTTGGATCACGAGGAACCTTTTCTTTCAGCCGTTTGATCAAGGCTCTCTGAGCCGGCAGAAGAGTCCGCGGATTTGTGAAAGCCCTCCGCGAGCTCAGAGCCGGAAAACCGCGCGAGAAAAACTGCGCCAACGATGATCGTCAGATACCCGAGCGCCGCCAGAAGGCGCAACCGTGGATCTGCCGCCAAAGCCTCGCCGAGTGCAGCGATGCCGACGAAAATGGCAACAAGCCGCGAGCACAAATCTGAAACTGCGGTCACCAGCACGGCACGACCGTGCTGGTAGGCCCGGGAGAGGACGACAAATCCAGAGACATAAAAGACAACGAGCGCAACGGCGGCAACAACTGCCCCGACGCTGAAGCCGTGACGCAGCACTTCGGTCAGGATCTTCGTCGAGACATCTCCGAGCCCGAGGAAAGTGCCGGCGAAGATCGAAAACGCGATCACCCGCGGCATGCCGATTCTCTTGATCTTCGGCAACAGGATGGCAACAGCGCAGACGAGCAGGCATACCACGAGGGCCGGCAGCAGGCGTCCAGGGGAAAGCTCGATCGGGACGCTCGACGGAGAGGAATCCGCGATGCCCAGCGCCACGATCCCGGCGGTGACAAGGAACACGCCGATCCATTCCCGCACCATCAGCCTGTGCCGCAGAAAGAGCAGCGAAAAAACCGCAAGAATCACGAAGCCCGATCCCTGTATCGCCCGGGCCACCGACACGGGGGTGAAGGTCAGCGCGAAAACAAAGAATCCCCACCCGAGCGCCGAAGCCGCAAGACCCCCCATCCAGCGGCGTGATTTCAGGAGCGACACCAAAGACCGGTTGAGCTTTATCTGCGGGATCTCGTCGACCGCCAGCTTCTGGAGAACGATGCCGACGTCCCAGAGTATCGCGCAGCAGATGATCAGGGCGAGCGCAATCCAGATCGACATNNTGGCACGCCCCGGTCGCGAGGCCCGTCCGCTGATCCGGGCTCCGCGTCCGCCGCCACGATAGTGTCACCCTCCCCTTCCCGTCGGGACACCGTCACGAGCTGGTCCACGCTGATGGCCAGCGCTCCCTGGTCGTCCTGGACCCTCCCATGGATGAGGAATGCCCACCCATCGTCCAGGAGCGGATAAAAGCGGTTGAACGCAGTGGGGAAGAGCACCGTCTCGAAGATCGACTGCTCGTCCTCGAAGCTCACGAAGATCATCGGCTCNNACCTCCTTGCCCGTCACGAGGATGCCCGCGGTCCACACCTTCAGGCCCCTGTTGCGCGAGATGTCAGGCGACGCGACAAGCGGTCCCAGGCCCCGCCGCTGCATGAGGCGTTGGATCCGGGGCCGGAAAAGAGCCAGGGGGTGGCTCGACACGACGATGCCGAGCGTTTTCACCTCGTCGGCGAGCTTCACCCGGGCCGGGTAGTCATCAATGAGCGGCGGGGCGGGCGGCAGGAAGCCCAGCCCGTCCTCGCGGTCGATTGAAAGCCAGCGGAAGAAGAGCTGCGGCCGGGTACAGCCGTCGGAGACGGAATCCAGCGCGCCGGACCGGATGAGGGCGCGCACGTCCTCGAACCTGCAGGGCGTGCGCACGACGAAGTCGTGAAACCCCGCAAAAGGGCCGTGCGCGTCACGCTCCTCCACGATGGCCGTCACGAGGTCCCGGCGCGCCTCCTTGATCTGGCACAAGCCAACCCGCAGGGCAGCGCTGCCCGAAGCGGCGGCTGCGGCCGGGGTGACGCCTTCCACAGTGTACTCCCAGCGGCTCCTGTTCACGTCCGGGGGAAGGACCGGGAAGCCCATGCGCCGGCATTCGTCAAGGTAGGTCTGCCGACCGTAGAAGCCGCCCCCGTTGTTGATGACTGAGGCCATGAACTCCAGCGGGTAGAACCGCTTCAGGTATGCCACCCGGTAGGAGACCTGCGCGTAGGAAGCGCTGTGGGGCTTGCAGAAGGAATAGCCGTCGAAGGAGAGGATCATGTCCCAGACCTTCACCACGGTCTCCTCCGGCACGCCGTTCGCGCGGGCGCCGCGGAAGAAACGTTCCCGCATATCGGGAAGCTTCAGGTCGCGGTCCTTCTTGGACAGGATCTTGCGCAGGCGATCCGCATCCTCGATCGGGAATCCTGCAAGGTCGATGGCCACCCGGGAGACGTCCTCCTGGTAGACCATCACGCCGTACGTCTCCGCCAGCGTCTGCGCGATACGGGGATGGAGGGGCCTGTAGGGAGCGCCGTGGAGACGTTTCACGAATGTCTGGATGTACTGGTTGGCGGCCGGACGGATGATGGAGCTGGCGATCACGAGGTTTTCGTAGTCCCCTCTTTGCATCTTCGTGAGGAGCTGCCGGGTGGCGGGGGACTCCACGTAAAAAACACCCAGTGTCTTCCCGCTGGCGATCAGGTCTCTCGTGTCGGCATCCGCGAGTGGATCGAAGCTCTCCCACCCCAGGCGCACACCGTGATTGCCCTCCACGAGCGCCAGCGTGTCGCGCAGCACGGCAAGAGACCTGTTTCCCAGCAGGTCGATCTTCACCAGGCCCGCCTCTTCCGTGGCGTCTTTCTCCCAGGCGATGACGGGATAGCCCAACGGCGACGTCTGCACGTGCGTGTAGTCCGTGATGGGGCCAGGGGTGATGACCACCCCGCCGCAGTGCGTGCCGAGATTCCGGGGAAAGCCGCGGATGCGGGCCGCGCTCTCACGGATGTACGCGGGGATATCGTCGAATCTGCCCTGGCGGAAGGCGCGCACCATTTCCGCCGTCTCCTCCTCCGGCAGGCCGAGGGCCCTGGCGGGGTCACGGATGGCGGAGCGCGGCCCGAAGGTGACGTGGTTCGCCACCATGGCGGCGCGGCCGGCGTACTTCTTGAAGACATAGGTGAGCGTTTTCTCCCGCTCGTCCCAGGGGAAATCCACGTCGATGTCCGGCGGGTCCTTCCTGCCCCGGTTGAGGAAGCGCTCGAAGAACAGCGTGTACCGCAGGGGATCAACGTGCGTGATGCCAAGGAGATACGAGACGATGCTGGAAGCCGCGCTGCCCCTGCCGCAGGTGCGCGGGCACTGCTGGACGATGTCGCGCACGACGAGGAAATACGAGGCAAAGCCTTTCTCACGGATGATGGAAAGCTCGTAGTCGAGCCGGTCACGGATGTCGGGCCGCATGCCTCCATAGCGGCGCTGCACGCCCTCCTCACAGTGGCGTTTGAGCACGCGGAACGTATCCTCCTCCGCCATGCCCTCGAATGAAGGGAACACGTAATGCGGGCTGATGATGCCGGATGCGTCCGCCTCTTCTGCGATCCGCTCCGTGGCTGCCAGGGCTTCGGGAACCGCCGAAAAGAAGCGTTCAATCGCCGCGGGCTCCGCGTATCGGGAGCTGTCGTCCAGCAGCTCCTCCACCGGCACGCGTTCCCGGGTGGTATTCAGGTCGATGGCGCGCAGGAGCGGATAGAGCCGTTCGTCTGATTCGTCCAGGAACACCATGTCCTGGACGGCGGCAGCGGGCAGACCCCGGTCCCGCGCAAAACCTGCAAGGAAGGAAAAGGGCCGGCCGTAACTGAGCTGGACATAAAGGCCCCGCCTGTCCCTGGCCGCCAGGCGGTCGATGATCTCGGGGTGCGGGCTCAGCAGAGACAGCCCCTCCCACCCGCGCTGCTGGAAATCACCAACCGGGTCATAACCTCCCGTGGTGTCCGTCAGCAGCTCCGTGAGAACGCGGCAGATACCGCCGAAGCCCTGACGGTTCATCACGCAGGCGGTGAAAAGGTCCTTCCCATCCTTTCGGACGACCACCCCCGCCACCGGTCGCAACCCTTCCCGGCCTGCGGCAAGCAGGAAGGAGATCAGCCCGTAGAAATTGTTGATGTCCGCCATTCCGACGGTGGAGATGCTTCGCTCCCGGGCAAAACGGCANNAACTGACACCCATATACTATACAAATGTATAGTATATGGGTAGAAACATCAAGCAGGCGCCGAGGCCACCGGGGCCCGTCCGTCAGCCGGAATAGGCCGTGTAAGGAAGGCCGCAGCTCTTGGCAACACCCGGGTGCACGCACTTCCCGTCGATGGTGTTGATGCCCTTCTTCAACGCCTCGTTGGAGCGGGATGCGGCCGCAAGACCCTGATTCGCGATCATCAGCCCGTACGGCAGCGTGACGCTCGTGAGTGCAATGGTGGATGAACGTGCCACGGCGCCCGGCATATTGGCCACGCAGTAATGGACGACATTGTCCACGATGTAGATCGGGTTGTCGTGCGTGGTCGGCCGGGAGGTTTCCGCGCATCCGCCCTGGTCTATCGCCACGTCCACGATCACCGCGC
>PMDT01000104.1 GCA_003154555.1 Spirochaetaceae bacterium | reverse complement strand
TCGCATAGGTGACGAAAAAGCTGTACGAGTTCCACAAGGGGATCAGGACGTTTTTAACGACTTCCTTGACGCCCGCTTCGGAAAAGCGCAGGTCTTCACCCTTCAACACCGCGGAATCCAGGAGGAACAGCCGCATTGCGTCGGCTCCATAGGTGGCAATGACATCCATGGGATCCGCATAGTTGCGCGCAGACTTCGACATCTTCTTCCCTTCCGTGTCCAGGATGAGCCCGCTCACGATCACGTTGCGGAACGTCGGCTTGTCGAAAAGTGCCACGCCGAGCACGACGAGGGTGTAGAACCAGCCCCGGGTCTGGTCGATGGATTCGGAGATGAAATCCGCGGGGAAATGCGCGTCGAAGCGCGCGCGGTTCTCGAAGGGATAGTGGTTCTGGCCGTAGGGCATGGCGCCGGACTCGAACCAGCAGTCCAGCACGTCGGGGATGCGGTGCATCGTGCCCCCGCAGGGGCAGGTCCACGTGATGTCGTCGATGAAATGCTTATGCAGGTCAACCGCCTTGCGGCCGCTCTTCTTCTCCAGCTCCGCGCGCGAACCGATGCATTCCATCTTCCTGCAGGCTTCGCAACGCCAGACGGGGATGGGATTGCCCCAGTAGCGGCTGCGGGAGATCGCCCAGTCGCGGGCATTCTCCAGCCATTTGCCGAACCGGCCCGTTTTCAAGTGCGCCGGCATCCAGTTGATTGTGTCGTTGGCGGCCAGCATGCGGCTTTTGATCTTCTCCACGCTTACGAACCATTCCGCGATGGCGCGGTAGATCAGGGGGCTCTTGCAGCGCCAGCAGTGGGGGTAGCTGTGATGGTAGGAATCGTGCCGCACAAGCGCATGCCGGTCTTTCAGTGCGCGGATGATGGACTTGTCCGCGTCCTTCACGAACTGCCCTGCCCAGTCGGGAACGTCCGAAGTGAAACGCGCCTCGGCGTCCACTGGGACGACGACGGGAATGCCCGAGCCCTTCATGAGATTGTAGTCGTCTTCTCCGAAGCCCGGCGCGATATGGACGATGCCCGTGCCTTCATCAGTCGTGACAAAATCGCCGTTCCAGGTCTTGAAGGCACCCTTGTCCGCGAGGGAGGAGAAGAAGGGGAAGAGTGGCGTGTAAGCCTTGCCGACAAGCTCCTTGCCCTTGTATCTGGCCACGATTTCGTATGCGCCGGGTTCCTTGTAGTACGAAGGGAGCCGCTCCGCCGCGAGGATGTAGAACTCCGCGCCGTCCTTCACTTTCACGTAGTCTATGTCGGCGCCGAGTGCGAGACCGAGATTGGAAGGGAGCGTCCACGGGGTGGTCGTCCATGCGAGGAAAGACGTGTCGGGTTCCCCGTCCACGGCGAACTTGACCGTCACGGCAGGGTCCGCCACGTCGATGTACCCGCCCAGACTCAGCTCGTGGTTGGAAAGCACGGTGGAGCAGCGGGGGCAGTATGGGAGGATGTAGAAGCCCTCGTACATGAGGTCTTTCTTCCACAGCTCGCTCAGGACCCACCATATGGATTCCATGTAGTCGGGGTCCATGGTCTTGTAGTCGTGATCGAAGTCCACCCAGCGGCCGAGGCGCGTGATGACCTTTCGCCATTCCTTCGTATAGCGCAGGACGATGGAGCGGCACGCCTCGTTGAACTTTGCAACGCCGTATGCCTCGATCTCTTTCTTCCCCGAGATGCCCAGCTCCTTTTCCATTTCATACTCGACGGGAAGGCCATGGCAGTCCCAGCCGAACCTGCGCTCCACCTTCATGCCCTTCATCGTCTGGTAGCGCGGAATGACATCCTTGACCGTGCTGGGGATGAAATGACCGTAGTGCGGCAGGCCGGTGGCAAATGGAGGCCCGTCGTAGAAGACAAACTCCTCCGCACCGTCGCGCTGGGAGATGGATTTTTCGAATGTCCTGTTTTCCTGCCAGAAGGCGAGCACCTTCTCCTCAATTGAGGGAAAGCTCACCTTCGGATCCACGGGCCTGTACAAATTGAGCTCCTTGCAACTATATATGGAAAAAATCGGCGCGGAGTCAAGGCGGCGCACCGCAGTCGTTTCCCGGCAGCCTGGGCCCCGCTGCTTGCAGAGGCTCCCCGCGTCTGCTTAAATACCCGACACAGTATGAAGAAATACCGGGATCAATGGCGCGACATGGTCGTGGCCGCGCTGCAGGGGCTTGCGGCGGAAACGAATGTCAGCGGGTTGGACATTACATCGCTCGTTGTGGAAACGCCGCCGAAGCCTGAGCTGGGGGACTTCGCCTTCCCCCTGTTCCCTTTTGCGCGCGTATTCAGGAAGGCGCCTCCCGCGATCGCCGCGGAGGTGGCCCGGCGCGTCTCGGTGATGCCGGGCGTCGGCGGGATGGGCGCCGTCGTAGCAGCCGGCCCTTATGTGAATGTGAAGCTCACGCCGGCGCCCGTCATCGACGACATCCTCGCGGCGATCGCGGCGCAGGGGGAGGCATACGGGCGCAGCGGCGCGCTCGCGGCCCAGCGCGTCATGCTCGAGTTCTCCTGCCCGAACACGAACAAGCCCCTGCACCTGGGGCATCTGCGCAACGACGCCCTGGGTGAGAGCCTTTCCAGGATATTCACCGCCGCGGGTGCGACGCTGCGCAAAGTGAACCTGATCAACGACCGGGGCGTGCACATCTGCAAGTCAATGCTCGCCTACCAGATGTTCGGCGCCGGCACCACACCCGCGAGTGAGGGCGTGAAGGGTGACCACTTCGTCGGCTCGTATTACGTGAAATACGCCCAGCACGCAAAAGACCACCCGGAGGCGGAGGAAGAAGTCCGCCAGATGCTCCGCAAATGGGAAGAGGGTGACCCCGCGGTCGTTGCACTCTGGAAGACGATGAACGCCTGGGTCACGGAAGGAATCGCCCAGAGCTACAAGAGGACCGGCATCTCCTTCGACCAGGTCTACTTTGAAAGCGATATCTACAAGCTGGGCAGGAGCGAGATACTTGCCGGCATCCAGAAAGGTCTCTTCCAGAAGGACCCCGACGGGTCGGTGTGGGTGGACCTTACCGACAGGGGCATGGAGCGCGAGGTGCTCCTGCGCTCGGACGGCACGTCGCTGTACCTCACGCAGGACATCGGCGTTGCAATCCAGCGCTCGAAGGACTGGCCCTTCGACAGGCTGATCTACGTCGTCGCATCGGAGCAGCGGCACCATTTCCACGTGCTTTTCGCCGTGCTCGAGCTGCTCGGTTTCCCGTGGGCGGCGAATCTCCACCACCTCGCCTACGGCATGGTGAATCTCCCGGAGGGAAAGATGAAGTCCCGCGAGGGAACCGTGGTGGATGCCGACGACCTGCTGGATGAGCTGGAAAAGCTTGCGTTGGACGAGATAAAGGCAAAGGAACGGGAGGACGACGTCGGGGACCTCTCCCGCACGGCCCAGGAGATCGCTCTCGGCGCCCTGAACTACTGGCTTCTTCAAGTGACGGCAGTCAAGGACATGACCTTCGATCCGAAAGAATCGATCTCCTTCAACGGCAACACCGGACCGTATCTCCAGTACACCGGCGCGCGCATCTCCAGCATGCTGCGCAAGTTCGAAGAGCGTAAAAGCCAGTACAGCGCCGGCGCCTATTCCTCCGCCGCCCTGTCGCTGCCCGAGGAGTGGGAAATCGCCAAGGCCCTGGCGCTTTTCCCCGAAACCGTGGTGACGGCGGCCCGTGAGCTCAACCCGTCCGTGCTCACGACGTACCTGTTCGAGCTGTGCAAGAGCTTCAGCCGCTACTACCAGGATCATCCCGTGCTGCGCAACGAGGACGCGGGGCTCGTCCAGTCGCGGATCGCTCTTGTCAGGGGGATGGAGCGGGTGGTGAGAAACGGACTGGAGCTGCTGGGGATTCCGTTCCTCGAGGCAATGTGAAAGCGTTTGTCAGCATGAATGCCCCGTCTGGGGCGACATAACCGAGACGGACGTAACCCTCTTTCCCGCTGGACGGGACCTCGAAGGCGAAACGACCCGTGCGCTCATCCCAGGAGGCAGGCAGGACAGGGTTGAGGCCGGACCAGAGAAAAGCCTTTCCTGCCGAAGGCTCGACAAATCTGCCGCTGACCGAAAGGGCTCCCTCACCATCTTCGATTGAAAGTTCGGCGACCAGCCTTTCGACGAACAGAACCACCCACACCTGGGAGCTGCCGTGCGCGGCCGTGCCCCAACCCGTGTGTGTCCACCCGGGAGCCAGGGCCAGCCGGCGGTGCTCGGCGCTCTGCATCCAGCCAGCCTCCACGGCCGCAAGGCTCGGCCCCGCACCAATGATCTCGCCGACGTGCGCTTCCGTGCCGCCCATCGCCCGGTAACGATCGAGCACCGTTGCGCCGTCCGCGCCACGATGGCTGAGGACGCCGGCAGCCGCCAGCGTGGAAGCCCACAGGGCCGCCGTAGTGGAGAGAACGGCGTCTTCGGACAGGGATCGCGCGCCGGCGGCCGACCGCGCGCCATTCAGCCATGAAAGGGGGGAATCCTGGGCAGCAACGGGGCCAGCAACGACCAGGAACAGGATTGCGGCAAGAAAGGCATCTGAATGCAGGACGGGCGCTCTTTTCATGGTTGTATCGATTCTATATAGTGAAGATGGGCATTTTCAAGCATTTCCCCCGGAGAAACTCATGGCAAACCTCGGGTTGATACGAAATATCGGCATCATCGCGCATATCGA